>JAMOBD010000041.1 GCA_039908345.1 Magnetospirillum sp. WYHS-4 | reverse complement strand
CTCGGAAACCGGTTCGGCCTCGGGCCAGGTGCTGGAAGCCAGCCGCGAACTCGCCCGCCAGGCCGAAGGCCTCAAGGGCATCGTCCAGAAGTTCCTGCACGACGTCCGTAGCGCGTAGGTTCTTCGACCCCACGGCTCTCAGTCAAGCCCGGCCTGGTGCCGGGCTTGACGCTTTTCGGGCGGGGGCTGTGGAGATATGCTGCGCGCCATGAGCCGAATCGTCGTCGCCATGTCGGGCGGGGTGGACAGTTCGGCCACCGCCGCCCTGCTCAAGGAACAGGGCCACGAAGTGGTGGGCGTCACCCTGCAACTCTACGACCACGGCCGCGCCGCGCCGCGGGCGGGAAGTTGTTGCGCCATGCCCGACATCCGCGATGCCCGGCGGGTGGCCGACGCGCTGGGAATTCCCCATTACGTCCTGGATTTCGAAGACCGCTTCCGCAGCGCCGTGATCGACGACTTCGCCGAAGGCTACCGGCGCGGCGAAACCCCCAATCCCTGCATCCGCTGCAATCAGACCGTGAAGTTCCGCGACCTGCTGGAGGTGGCCCGCGACCTGGGCGCCGAGGCCCTGGCGACCGGGCACTACGCGCGGTGGGAGTCGGGCCCCGAACTGCACCGGGGCAAGGACGAGACCCGCGACCAGAGTTACTTCCTGTTCGCCGTCACCCGTGAACAACTGGCTTTCCTGCGCTTCCCGCTGGCCGACCTGGACAAGGACGCCACCCGCGCCATCGCCCGCCGCCTCGGCCTACCGGTAGCCGACAAGCCCGACAGCCAGGACATCTGCTTCGTGCCCGGAGGCGACTACACCGAGGTCCTGGCGGCGCTGCGGCCCGAGGCCCTGCGTCCCGGCGAGATCGTCGACCTGGACGGCCGCGTGCTGGGCCGCCACGACGGCCTCGGTCGCTTCACCGTCGGCCAACGGCGGGGGCTGGGGCTGGGCGATGCCACGGGCACCGAGCCTCTCTATGCGATCCGGCTGGAACCGGAGTCGGCACGCCTGGTCGTCGGCCCCCGGGCTGCGTTGCTGCGCGACCACGTGACGCTGCACGACGTCAACTGGCTGGCCGAGGGGGAGATGCCGGCCGAAGGTTTCGATGCCGAGGTCAAGCTGCGTTCCCGCCAGCCACCCGTGGCGGCCCGCATCCTGCCGGCCGGAAAGAGCCGAGCCGAGGTCCGACTCGATTCCCCCTTCGCCGGGGTCGCGCCGGGCCAAGCCTGCGTCTTCTACCGGGGCAGCCGGGTCCTGGGCGGCGGCTGGATCAGCAGGTGACGTGGAACATCGCGTCGACCCGCGCCGAAGGCGCCGCCGAGAGGACGTTGAACAGTTCCACCGCCTCCCGGGTCGGAGCCATACGGATATCGACCCCGTGTTCTCGGGCGGCTTGCCGCGTCGCCTCGGGAACCATCATCCCGCCGTAGAAGCCGGTGCCCACCACCAGCACCGCCGGCGGACGGTCCCACAGGCCGTCCAGGTCCTTCGGGACGATGCGATGCTTGTCCGCATGCCAAGCCGAGTCGCTGGCCCGCCCGGCATGGATCAGGACGTCTTCCCCGAAGGTTTGACCATCCACGGTGATATGACCGAAATCGTAGGCGGAAATCCGCATGGGAGCCTCCCGTCCTCAGACGAACCAGGGAACCGCTCCCCCCAACGCGTTCATTATAGCACCGCCCCAGTCCATCCGGCCAAAAAAAGAAGGGGAGCCGGCACCGGCGCCCCCCCTTCACAGTCCCTACCCTCGATCTTGTCCCCTGTCCGCCGCAGGGCGGCCGCTTTGCGCGGTCCACCCCGGTTTGCAGCGGCGGGAACGATCTATCAAGCCGCCGGACGCAGGTCGGCCAGTTCCTCGCGGTCTCCGTCGATGTCGAGCTTGGCCCGCGCCTCGTCAAGGTCCTTGGCGACCACGAATTCGGCCTCGCAGCACTGGATTTCGCCTTCCGCGGTTTCCAGCCGGTGGCAGACGATTGCCCGGAATGTCATGACCATCCTCCTTGTCGGAATAGACTGGCCTTAATGGTGTAGTTATATACTACAATATTATATTTCTCAACCGCGCCCCGCATCGTTCACAGGCTTGTGAAATCCTGACTGCCATACGAGGTTTATGGGGACGAGCGGAAGGAACCGGTTGCCCTCCGGAGGGCCTCTCCGCTCTCGGGGAGGACAGCAACCTCTCCTGTATGGGATGTATCACTCCTTGATCGCGGCCGCCTTGTCGACCAGTTCCCAGGGCAGGCCCAGATCGAGGCGCCCCACGTGCCCGTAGGCGGCGAGGCGGCCGTAGAACCCGCGCTTGCTGGCCTGGGGCAGGTGGCGAAGGCCGAACTGGCGGATGATGGCGGCCGGCCGGAAGTCGAAGGCGTCGTTGACCCGTTCCTCGATTTTCTTGTGGGGCACCTTCTTGGTGCCGAAGGTTTCCACGTGCACGCTGAAGGGCCGCGACTGGCCCAGGGCGTAGCTCAGCTGGATCTCGCATTCGTCGGCCAGGCCCGCGGCGACGATGTTCTTGGCCGCGTAGCGGGCCGCGTAGGCGCCGACCCGGTCGACCCGAACCGGGTCCTTGCCGCTCAAGGCCGCTCCCCCCTGGCGGCAGAACCCGCCATAGAGGTCGCTGGCCGTCTTGCGCCCGGTAAGCCCGGAATGGCGGGCCGGACCGCCACCCAGGAAGGTGCCGCCCGGATTGACGAAGATATGGGTGTCGGCATCCGGCTTCACCTCTTCGTCGGCGAAGACGGGCTCGATCACGTGACGCCAGAGGTCACGCTCCAGGGTGGCCGGGTCCGGAAAGTCCTGGGGATCGAGGGCGGCCACCAGCGTCATGCTGTGAATGCGGTCGGGCTGGCGGTGCTTGTACTCGACTCCCACCTGGGTAGTGCCGTCCGGCTCCAGATAGGGCAGCTTGCCGGTCAGCCGCACGGTGGCCAGCCGGCGCGCCAGCTTGTGCGACAGCCAGATCGGCAAGGGAATCATGCCGGGTGTCTGCCGGCAGGCGTAACCGAAGACGGTGACCAGGTTCTGGGCCGGGAAGCGGTCGATTTCCTCTTCCGAGAAGGCACGCTCGTCGAGGGCCTTGTATGCCTCGTCGGGCATCTCGTTGAGCGTGGTCATGATGCTGCAGGACTTGGCGTCGAACTCGCCCTCGTCGTAGCCGACGTGGCCGATCACCCGCCGCGCCACCGACGGGATGTCGATCTGCGCCCGCGAGGCGAAGCGGGCGGCGATGAACACCAACCCCGTCGAGACCGCGCATTCGGCCACCACGCGCGAAAAGGGGTCCTCGCGCAGGAACTCGTCGACGATGGAGTCGCTGATCTGGTCGCAGAGCTTGTCCGGATGCCCTTCGGTCACCGATTCGGAGGTGAACAGGAAGTCCTTTCTCATGGCTTCTCCTCCTCGTTTCCTGGGTCTTCCGCTTCTTCCCGCCGTTCGGCGAAAGCCGGCTTCAGGAGTTCGTTGGCGATGAAGGGCAGAGCGGCGGCTCCGGCGGTGACCAGCCAGTCGACCGGCCGCAGCGGCGCCAGTCCCAGCAGCCCGCGCAACGGCGGGAAGGCGGCGGCCAGCGCCTGTGCTCCGAAGGAACCGGCCATGGCCCACTTGAGAGCGGGATTAGGCGGCAGGGGCGGACCGCCGTCGAACAAGCGCCGGTCGCTACGGCAGGAGAATGTATGAAGCAACTGCGCGGTGCTCAGGCCCAGAAAGGCCATGGTGCTGGCCTGGGGACCGGCACCGTAGCGGGCCAGCCCGTAGCCGTAGGCGGCCAGCGCCCCGGCGCTCATGATGGCGCCCTCGGCGGCGGTGCGACCCAGGTCGCGGCGGCGCACGATGGGTTCGGACGGATCGCGCGGCGGATGGCGGAGAACATCGGGTTCGGGCGCCTCGAGGGACAGTGCCAGGCCGGGGAAGATGTCGCTCACCAGGTTGATCCAGAGCAACTGCATGGGCGACAGGGGGTGGCCCAGGCCGATCACCGTCCCCGCCGTCACCAGGGCGATCTCGCTCAGGTTGGTGGCCAGCAGGAAATGCAGGGCCTTGCGGGTATTGGCATAGATGGTGCGGCCCTGGCCGACCGCCACCGCCATGGTCTGCAACTGGTCGTCTTCCAGCACCACGTCGGCCAGTTCGTGAGCCACGTCGGACCCGCCCTTGCCCATGGCGACGCCGATGTCGGCGGCCTTCAAGGCCGGGCCGTCGTTGATGCCGTCGCCGGTCATGGCGATCACCTTGCCGGCCCTCTGCAGGGCCTGCACGATGCGCAGCTTGTGGGCCGGGCTGACGCGGGCGAAGACATGGGCGCGCTGGGCCAGGGAAGCCAACAACTCGGGATCGAGGCGGTCGAGCTGACCGGCGTCCAGGATGTCGATGGGGCGGCCCTGGTTGAGGTCCAGTTCCTTGGCGATGGCATAGGCGGTGGCGCTCTGGTCGCCGGTAATCATCACCGTATGGATGCCGGCGCGATGGAAGGTGCCCATCAGTTCGCGCATGCCGCCCCGCAAGGGATCGGCCATGCCGGCCAGGCCCAGCCAGATCAGCCCGTGTTCGGCCGCCTCGCCCTCGCCTTCGTGGTGGCCCAGCGCCACGCCCAGCACCCGGAGTCCGTCGTCGGCCATGTCGTCGTTGGCTTCCAGGAAGCCCTCGCGGGCTTCGGGGGTCAGGGGTGCCAGGCCGTCGGCGCCCAGGAACCAGCCGCAAAGCTCCAGCACCGCCGCCGGGTTGCCTTTCACTCCCACCATCCGCCGGCCATCGGCCATGGCATGCACGGTGGCCATCCAGGGCCGACCCTCGGCACGGGTGCGGGTCTCCAGCAACGGATACTCGCCGCGCAGCCGCACCGGGTCCAGGTCGGCCTGGATGGCGGCGCGCACCAGCGCCGCCTCGGTCGGGCTACCGTCCAGGGCGAGCTTGCCGTCGGCGACGGAGATCTTGGTCTCGCTGCACAGCACCACCACTTCCAGAAGCTGGCGCAGGTCGCGGTGCGTCTTGGGCGCGACGATGTTGCCGTCCTCGGTGAACAGCCCTTCCAGCAAGCGATAGCTGCCGATCGCGGTGCGCAAGGCGGTGACCGACATGCGGTTCTCGGTGAGCGTGCCGGTCTTGTCGAAGCACATCACCTGGACCGATCCCAGGGTCTCCACCGCCGGCAATTGCCGGATCAGCACGCCGTGGCGGCGCATGTCGCGGATGCCCAACGCCAGGGTGGTGGTCGCCACCGTGGGCAGTCCTTCCGGCACCGCCGCCACCGCCAGGGCGACGGCCCCCTTCAGCATCTCGACGAATCCGAAGCCGCGCGCCAGGCCGGCCACGAAGACCACGCCGCAGATGGCGCCGCTGAGCAGCGCCAGTTGGCGGCCCATGTCGTCCAATTGGCGCTGCATGGGGGTATCGGGGGCCTTGGCCTCGCCCACCAGGCGCTGGATGGCGCCGATCTCCGTCTCCAGACCGGTCGCCACCACCAGGGCCAGACCGCTGCCGCCGGTCACCAGGGTGCCCTTGTAGACCATGTTGTGGCGGTCGGCCAAAGGCGTATCGGCGTCCAGCAGCGGCGCCGTGGTCTTGCCCACCGGCAGGCTTTCGCCGGTCAGCATGGATTCGTCCACGGTCAGGTTGACGGCGCCCACCACGCGGGCGTCGGCGGCGATGAAGATGCCGGGCCCCAGGACCAGCAGGTCGCCGGGCACGATTTCCTGCACCTTGATTTCGATTTCCTTGCCGGCGCGCCGCACGAGGGCGGTGGGACGGATGCGGCTTCCCAGGCTGCGGATGGTCTTTTCCGCGTTGCTTTCGGTGACGTAGCCGATGGCGGCGTTGATGCCGATCACGGTCAGGATCACCATTCCGTCGACGATTCCCCCCGTGGCCGCCGAAATGACCGCCGACAGGACGAGCAGGCCCACCGGAAGGGTGGTCACCTGGCCCATCAGCATGGCCAGCTTGGACGGTGGTTCCGCTTCGGGCAGGGCGTTGAGACCATAGCGGCCGAGCCGCTCCGTCGCCTCGGCGGGTATCAGGCCGGTGCCGGCATCGCTGCCCAGCAGACCGGCCACCCGGCCGGTCTCGCCCAGGTGCCAGGGGAGGCCGTCGGGCGCTTCCGGTGCTCCGGCCGCCGCCAAGGGCAGACGTTGAACGGCGGCCTGGACCTTGGCCGCCGGCTTATGGGGAGCACGCGGCTGATCGACCTGGACGGCCCCGCCTTCGACCAGGAATCCGGCCCGCAGCCTGGCCACCGCCGCCAGGATATCCGGCAGGTGGCCTTCACCGTCGAAACGGATCAGGATGTTCCCCGACCACGTGCTGGCCGATACTGAACGGATACCGGCGGCGGTCGCCAGATCGCGCTCCAGGCGCCGGGCGAGAACCTCGTTACGGCGCAAACCGGCGACGCGGATGCGGACCCGTCCGGCCACCTCCAGATGAATGGGGGCGACCCCGGTCGGCAGGACCGCGGACCGAGCGCGCTTGGCGGCGCGGCGACGGCCGGACGAGGCGACGCGGACCGAACCCTCCATGCCTTACCCGGCCTCCTCGGGTGCGAGGATGGGAATGGCGTGGCGCCAGGGCCGCGGAACACCCAGGAGTTCCTGCCAGGACTGGGCGAAGCCGGCCTCGGCGGCGCGGTAGCGTTTGAGGCGCCGGGCCGTGAGCAGGGTCGAATAGGCCAGAAGGTCCGGATCGTCCTCATAGCGCAGCATCTCGCGGGTCAGGCGTTCGATGACCATGATGTCGCTCATCACGCCCAGCAACTCCTGAAGATCGACCGTCTGGCGGACGAAGTCCTCGATGCCGGGAAAGAACGGAGTGAAGAATTCGGCGGCGTAGCGCAGCTTCTTGCACTGCAGCCGCAGCCGGTGCATGGCTGCCGGCTCGTAGGAGCCGCAGCGTTCGCCGGTTCGCAAGGTCTGGTGCATGCGGCGTTCCAGAACGGCGCGGGCGAAATCGGCGGCAGCCCCTTCCAGCATGCGGCGATGGACCGGGGAGAGATCCTCCTCATGCCAGCGGCGGCCATCCACCCAATCGACGAATCCGGAGGTGAATCGCCGGTAGCGGCTGCCCTTGATGCGCTGGCGCACCGTATCGCGCGCCACCCGTCGATGGTGTTCGGCCAAGGCCGCCAGCTTGCCGTGACCGGGATGACCGGGATCGGCGATGGCATCCGACAGGCCCCGCAGCACCAGGACATCCAGGTCGCGGGCCCGGCCCAGCCACCCCCCGACCCAGCGCATCTCCAGAGCCCAGGGCTCGGTGACGGCATTGGGCAGGGCGGGGCGGAACATGGGCAGGGCGGAACGCATACGCCGGGCCGAGACCCGCATTTGGTGGACGCCCTCGATATCGTCGGAGGAATAGGCCGTCTCTTCCCAGCGCAGCAGGCCGTCGAGGCCCTTCCTCAGGGTGGCGCTGAAGCAGTCCTCGACCGATCCCGGCGATGGCCAGCGGGGAACCGATGCCAAGTCGATGGCGGATTGTTCAAGAATCGGAAGAGCTTGCGGACGGTGGTCGTTCATGCGGGAACCCAGGAAGGCGGCGCGGCGCATCTTAGTGGGACCGGAACGCCGGCTCCGTGAAGTTTCGGTGACAAATCGGAGACTCGCGAACAAGCGGCAGTGGCCGTCGCGGTCAGGCGGCAGCCCGCACACGCTCCCTGTGCCGGCGCAGGAGGGCCCCCGCAGCCGGATAGAGCACCGACCAGACATGGGTCGCGTCGATACCGTCGCGGCGCATCACCAGATGGACGATAGGGTCGGACATCACCTCGTGGAGAGGCGGTTCGATTCCGGCCTCCCGCCAAGACAAGCAAAACGACATAACTGTCTCCCGATTACCCAGGTTAGCCCACGGAATTCCCGTTCATCGGCGGGCATCCTAGCGAGTCCGGAAATCGCCCGGCATGAAGAATCGATGATGGTTCCTTGGCATTTCAGCCGCAGAAGCGCGCGGCGGTGGCCAGCAACGTCCGAATGTCGATCGGCTTGGGCAGGTAGCCGTCGAACCCCTCCCCGAGGAACAGTTCCTCGCCTTCCTGGAAGGGAAAGGCCGTCATGGCGACCATGGGGATGTCGGACAGCATCTCTTCGCTGCGGATCATCCGTCCCGTCGCCAGCCCGGACAGCTCGGGCAGCAGGAAGTCCATGAAGATGAGGGCCGGCAGGTGGTCTCGGGCCATGCGGACGCCCTCGAAGCCATCGCGGGCCACCACCGTCTGGTAGCCGCCCGCCTGCAACGCGGCGCCCAGAAAGGCGGCTGTGGGCGGGTGGTCGTCGACGATCAGGATCGGCCGGTTCTCCATGATTTACCTCCCGGGGTCGATGCCCCAAATGTCGCGCGCATAATCCCGTACTGTCCGGTCGCTGGAAAAGGGAGCCGTTCCGGCGATGTTCAGGACCGCCATCTTTCCGTGCCGCTTGGAGTTTGCCCTTCTTCGATTGCGTTTCGGATTCAGTTGCGCAACAGAACGATGACGCCGCCGCGCCGGTCTTCAGGTTGGCCACGATGGCTTCGAGGCCGGTTTCGTGGTCGCGGATTTCCTCGATCTGGCCGCCCTCGATTTCCCGGAGGCCGGGCAGGTCGAACAGGCGGTACTTGATGGAGGAACTTCCCGAATTGAGCACCAGGATGGTCATCGCCGACTCCCCGTTCGCGGTTTTCCGAATCCTGGGGGAACGGAAACGCGGATTCGTGACAACGGCGTGAGACTTCGGTGACGGAATCAGAACCAGCGGTTCAGCTTGAACACCGCGATGGCGCCGACGCCGACCGCCACCATGCCCAGCATGACCCAGAAAAAGGCCAGATCGTCGTGGAGTCCGGGGAGGCCGGCGACATTCATGCCGAAGACGCCGGTCACCAGATTGAGGGGCAGCAGGACGGCGGTCAGCACGGACAGGATATAGAGATTGCGGCCGTTGCGTTCGGCGGCGCGGGCGGTCACTTCGTCCTGGAGCAGGCGGGCCTGTTCCTGGCATTCGATGATTCCGCTGCCGGCACGGTCGATGCGCCCCTGGAGGGGATCGAGGCGCTGGCGGTCCTCGGGCCGGATCCAGTCGAGATCGGCCTCGACTAGGGTGCTGGCTACCTCGCGAAGCGGCAGAATGCGGCGCCGGAGCTTGATCGCCTCGCGGCGGATGGCGCCCAGTTCGCCGGCGATTCCCGCGCTAACGTCGTCGAGGACGCGGTCTTCCAGCACGTCCAGCCGGTCGCGGGTCCGGCCGGCGATGCCTTCGATATCGGTGACGATCTCGCCCATCAGGTCGATGGACAGCGCCATGGCGGTGGCGGGTGCACCGCCCACTTCCAGACGGAAGCGCAACCGGTCGGTGGCCGACAGGGGATGCCAGCGCAGGGTGATGACCCGGCGGGGCTCGATCCAGACATGCAGTTCCGACAGTTCCTGGGTGTTGTGGTCGAATTCGCGCAGCCGGTCTTCCAGGACCAGCATCAGCCCGGTTCCGAAAGGATAAGCTCCGGGCTCCTCGCTGCGATCCACCAGCGACGAAACCAGTTGCGGCGGCAGGCCGGCATGGCCGTCCAGCCAACGTCGGCCCGGCTCGGTAGCCAGGTTGACGTGATACCAGACGTAGTCGGCTTCGTCGGCGGCCGCGGAATCGGCTAGGATGGCGGTCGCCTTTCCCCCGGCCACGGAGAAGGCGTAGACCAGCCCCATATCGTTGACGCGCGGCGCGGCGGACAAGATCGGTCATTCCGAAACGTGGACGATGACCCCATCATGCCATTGCCGACGCCGTCCGTCACCTCACGAAGAAGGGGCGAAGAAGGGCCAGGTCCTTGGTTGCTTTGATTCGCGGCGATCCTGACTTGGCGTTCCTTTCTTGACACCCGCGACCCAACGCCTACATTTCCAGCCCTTAACGCAGGAAAGTCGAAGCCATGGTCGCCATCACCTTGCCGGACGGCAGCGTCCGTTCCTATGACGGGCCCGTGACGGGCGCCGAGATCGCCGCCTCCATCGGCGCGGGCCTGGCCAAGGCCGCGCTGGCGGTGCGCGTCGACGGGCAACTCCGGGACCTGTCGCTTCCCATCGCCGCCGACGCGGGGGTGTCCATCGTTACCGGGAAGGACGCCGAGGCCCTTGAACTGATCCGCCACGACGCCGCCCATGTGATGGCCGAGGCGGTGAAGGAGCTTTATCCCGAGGTGCAGGTGACCATCGGCCCGGCCATCGAGAACGGCTTCTACTACGACTTCTCGCGCCCCGCCCCCTTCACGCCCGAGGACCTCGAGAAGATCGAGGCCCGCATGAAGGAGATCGTGGACCGCAACGAAGCCATCACCCGCGAGGAATGGGACCGCGGCGACGCCATCCGCTTCTTCAAGGACAAGGGCGAACACTACAAGGCCCAGATCATCGAGGACCTTCCCGCCTCCGAGACCATCTCGGTCTATCGCCAGGGCGCCTTTCTGGACCTGTGCCGCGGCCCCCACCTGCCGTCCACCGGCAAGCTGGGCAAGGCCTTCAAGCTGACCAAGCTGGCCGGCGCCTACTGGCGCGGCGATTCCCGCAACGAGATGCTGCAACGCATCTACGGCACCGCCTGGGCCGACGACAAGCAGCTCAAGGCCCATCTGACCATGCTGGAGGAGGCGGAAAAGCGCGATCATCGCCGCCTGGCCCGCGAGATGGACCTTTTCCATTTCCAGGAGGAAGCGCCGGGCGCCGTGTTCTGGCATCCCAAGGGCTGGACCCTGTTCCGCAGCCTGATCGACTACATGCGCCGCCGCCAGGACGACGCCGGCTACGTGGAGATCGCGACGCCCGAGATCATGGACCGCCAGATGTGGGTCACCTCGGGCCACTGGGATACCTTCCGCGAGAACATGTTCTTCACCCGCTTCTTCCCCGACCGCGAGGACGAACGCGTCTACGCGGTGAAGCCGATGAACTGCCCGGGCGGCATCCAGGTCTACAAGCAGGGCATCACCAGCTACCGCGACCTGCCCCGGCGCATGGCCGAATTCGGCAAGGTGCACCGCTACGAGCCGTCGGGCTCCCTGCATGGCATCATGCGGGTGCGCGCCTTCACCCAGGACGACGCCCATATCTTCTGCACGCCCGAGCAGATGGAGGACGAGTGCCGCAAGGTGGTGGCGCTCATCATGGACATCTACAAGGACTTCGGCTTCACCGAGGTGCGCATCAAGTTTTCCGACCGTCCGGAAAAGCGCATCGGTTCGGACGCCACCTGGGATCTGCTGGAGGGGGCGCTCAAGTCGGCCCTCGACCACATGGGCTACGAGTACGGCTACAATCCCGGCGAGGGCGCCTTCTACGGCCCCAAGCTCGAATTCGTGCTGCGCGACGCCATCGGCCGCGACTGGCAGTGCGGGACGCTCCAGGTCGACCAGAACCTGCCGGAGCGCTTCGACATCTCCTATGTGGGGGAGGATGGTCAGAAGCACCGACCGGTCATGCTCCACCGGGCTCTGTTCGGCTCCCTGGAGCGCTTCACCGGCATCCTGATCGAACATTATGCGGGCAAGCTGCCCATCTGGCTGGCACCGCTTCAGGTGATGGTGGCCCCCATCACCAACGAGTTCGACGCCTACGCCCGCGAAGTCCAGGCCGCCCTGAAGAAAGTGGGGCTGCGCGCCGAGACCGACTTGCGCAACGAGAAGATCAACTACAAGGTCCGCGAACACAGTCTCGCCAAGGTGCCGGTGATCCTGGCCGTCGGCGGGCGCGAAGCGGCCGATCGGACCGTCGCCATGCGCCGTTTGGGGCAGGAGCGCCAAGAAGTCCTTGCGCTTCAAGACGCCGTTGCTAGACTGAGCGCCGAAGCGGCAGGCCCGTCCGCCATGGACTGAGGGGGGTTCGGCTGCAATCGTCCGAATAGGGTTCAGGAAGGGATTAGTTGACCACTCAAAAGCGTACTTTCGCGCAGGCCCCGGCCAAAGGCGGGCCCCGCGTCAACGATATGATCGACTCGCCCGAAGTGCGGGTCATCGGCGCCGACGGCGACATGCTGGGCGTCTTCACGGTCCGCGATGGAATTCGCTTGGCTTTCGAAGCCGGTCTCGACTTGGTCGAGGTCTCGCCGAATGCCGAGCCGCCCGTCTGCAAGATCCTCGATTACGGCAAGTTCAAGTACGAGGAGCAGAAGAAGCGCAACGAGGCCAAGAAGAAGCAGAAGGTCATCGAGATCAAGGAGATCAAGATGCGCCCCGGCATCGACACGCACGACTACGATGTCAAGCTGCGTGCCGCTCGCCGCTTCCTGGAGGAAGGGGACAAGGTGAAGTTCACCATCCGCTTCCGGGGCCGCGAGATGGCGCACCAGGATCTGGGCATGGTGGTGTTGGAAAGGGTTCGGGTCGACCTCGACCCGGTTTCCAAGATGGAACAATCGGCCCGCTCCGAAGGCCGTGCCATCACCATGATCGTCGCGCCGAGGTAAGGACAGGGGCCGCCGTCGGCGGCACTATCCCTTGCCCATGACCTTGGCGACGTCCTCGCCCCATTCCTCGATGATGCGCCGTTGATTGGTGCGCAGGGTGGAAACGCGTCGTTGCGAGATCACCGTCAAGACGGCGACCACCACCGGAGGAATGGCGGCGAACAGCGCCCAGCCGAAGGCCGCCGATCCGTACATCAGTAGCAGGGCGAAAGCGTTGGTCAGAAACTTGAAGGCGCCGGCCATGGTGTGCGCACCGCGCCAGAGATCCAGCACGTAGGGGAAGACCCCACAGAAGTTCATGCCGCCCACGCAGAAGGTGGCGTATTTCTGGGGGCTGCGGTCGATGACGTAGGCGACGACCGTGGGCAGAAGCCCGATGAACATCAGGGTTACCGTCGGCAAGGCCACGACCACCAAACCGACCAAGGCTGCCGCGATGCCCACCATGGTCATGGGGGCGCTCTGCTTCTTGGCCGGGGCCTGCTTGGCGCCTTTCGGGGATACGGGGGCCCTGCCCTGCTTCGCCATGGCGATTCACCTTCACAAATATTGTACGATGAACAGAATCGCGACCACGATCATGGTGATGACCACCGAGGTCATGGCCGCCGCCTGCTGGCCGACCCGTTCCATCGACTCGGCGTTGGCCGCCTCGCTGTTTTCGATTTTCTCGACCTCGGCCTCGGCTTCGGCAAACTGCTGGCAGGCCACGTTGAACGCATTGATGTCGAGGCGCCGTTTTTCCGGGTTGTCGATCAGGTCGAACAGGTCGGGCAGGCTGCCCTGGCGCACCAGCTTGGGGATTTCCTTTTCGATTTCCCGGCGGGTGGTGCGGCTGTGGTAGGTGTTGATCGCCGGTCCCAGCAACCCGCCGATCCAACTCGACAGCCCGTACATCGGCTCGATGCGCAACCGCCACTGCAGGAAGGCCAGCAGACTCAGCATGCCGATCAGGAAGGTTTCCTCCTTGGAATCGGCCAGGGCACGGAGATGAGGGTCGATATTCTCGTTGAACCGCGCCGCGATGAAGGCGCCGATATGGCGGTCCATGGGATTGGTCTTCAAGTCCGCCGTCTTGGCCGCTTCGTCGAGGGCCGGCAGCAGATCGCGGATTGTGGCCACGTAATGCTTGAGCAGGATAGCGCTCTGGCAGGGCATTTCCGGATTGAGTTCGTAGAGGCAGCGCTCGATCCCGTAGCCCACATCGTTGATTTTGAGAAACCCCTTGAGCTGCGTGAAGTTCCGCTCCCAGACTGCGTATTCGGGATAGAAGGCGCCCTGCTGGGTGAGCCAGAAGCCGGGAAGGTCCCGGGCCAGAACCTCGCCACTCATCTGGTTGTTGCCCTGGCGCAGCAGTTCGACGGCGATCATGCTGCCGAAACCGTCCGGCATGAACGACAGCGCCTTGTAACGGATCGGTCCCGCTGGATCGAGCTGCATGCATACCTTGGCGATCACGACTTCGTCCGAGCCGGCCGGTAGTTGCTTTTGCTGTTCCGCCTCCTTCAACAGATTGCCGATCATGTCGCCGAGCGTCGGCATCTGCATGTTGCGGCGGATCCAGTTCTCGAAGTGCTCCGTCCGTACGACCTTGGCGGCCTCGCGGACGTTGCGCGAAAAGGATCGGGCCAGGGTTCGGGTGGTCACGTGGTTGTGGCCTCCGAAGGCGAAGGGGGCGTCGGCCTTCTGTGCCGCCCGCTTCTGGATCGGGGTCATCTGGCGTCCGTTGATCCAGAGATCCAGGGCCTCGATGCCCCACCGCTCCCGCGGATCGTCGCTGAGCATGCCGCGCAGGGGTTCCAGCATGGAAAGCGGCACTCGGGCATTGCCGCAGATGCTGGCGTAGGACCCCTGTTCGACCTTGGCGATGAGGATTTCCTCCTCGGTCATGTCCCCGACCGGGCTATAGCCCAATAGCAGAAAGACCAGGGTCACCCCCAGGGCATAGAGATCGTCGGCCATGGTGCCGTCGCCCCGTCCGGCCGGATTGGCCATGCCGCGTTCGATGACTTCCGAGATCACCGGCTGGTCGAAGCCCGGCGGCGCCGTGACGCATTCGCCAAGAACGATTTCCTGTCTGGACTCGTCCAGGTAAAACAAGTTGGTCGGACGAATCGCCCGATGGACGGCGCTGCCTCGGGAGTTCAGGTCTTGCAGGGCGACCAGGATCGGTTCGATCACCCGGCGGGGCAGATCGTATTCGTTGATCCGGGCGATCTTGGCCGCATCCAGAGGGACGACGCGCCCCCCCTTGGGCCTCTCGAACACCGCGACCATGCAGTGCTGGCCGCTGGGCGGCCAGTGGATGGCGCCCCACTCGACCAGGGGCAGAAGCCCCCGGATGGCGGCGCCCTTGAGCTGGGCCATGAGCCGCACGCGCGCGGGCAGTCCCGGGGTGCAAACCAGGGCGAAGAGTTGGCGGCTGGAGTCGCGCCGGTCTTCGACGGCATAGGCGCGGGCGGAAGGCGAATCGTAATCGGGCAAATGGACGGCCGGATCGATCAGGAACCGGTCGGCGAGAACCGCGGGCCCAAAGGTTCCCGCAGTTTCCGATCTTCCTTCCGGTTCGTCGTCATCCGCCATGGGCCGCCCTCCCAACCCGGGGAGCTTATCCCCACCCCCCTCCCAAGGCAACCGCTCCGCTCCGGGGTCTGGCCTCCCGGAGTTGCGATTCGTGCCCGCATATAACTATCGCCAATAAAGGAACCATATTATTATCATATCATAATATAGAGCGACTTTGTTTTTTAATGACATCATGAGGAGCCGGACTTAATATTAGGCGATGCAATCATAACGACGCGCCGAGAATCAAAACAAATGTCCGGCGCGGCAGGGGACGAAAAATGAACCAGCTCGTCTTTCCGCCGCAGGACGCGGCCGGGCGTCCTTCTTCCGCGAGCATGTCGGAAGTCGGGATGGGCGCTCCGGCTGCCGCCGCCGATCGCTTTGCCGCCGAAAGCCTCCAGCACGCCGAGGCCATCGGAATGGAGGTCGCGGATATTGCCGGCACCATCGAGGGAGTGGCACGGTTCGTTGCCCATCAGGTGACTCTGTTCGACCGTTTGCGATCCATCGTCGGCGAGATGACCGAAGCGACTCACAACATCGACGATGCCGGCCGCCAGACCCGCCACGTTGCCCAGGCCGCTTCGGGACAACTGGCACATTCCCGCCAGGCCATCGGCGGGGCGGTGACCGATATCCGCCGCTTGGCCGATTCCATGGGAGCCATCGAACACCGCCTGCAAAGCCTGGACGAATCGTTGCGGGCGGTGACCGGTATTGCCACCGGCATCCAGGCCATCGCCAAGCAGACCAACCTTTTGGCCCTGAATGCCACCATCGAGGCGGCGCGAGCGGGCGAAGCCGGCAAGGGTTTCGCGGTGGTGGCCGGGGAGGTGAAGAATCTCGCCAACCAGACGGCTCGCTCGACCACCGAAATCAACGAGACCGTGCAGCGCCTGACCAGCCAGATCGAGAGCCTGGTCTCGGAGAGCACCGAGGCGCTACGCACGGCGAATTCGGTGAACGGCAGCGTCGGCACCATCGACGCGGCGGTGGAGACCTTCCACTCGTCCTTCCGGAGCGTCGAACAGCAGGTGGAATCGATCACCGAAGCCACCCGGACCAACTTGGGCAAAAGCGATGCCGTGGTGAAGGAACTCCAGGATTTGGTGGACGGTGTCAATCTGACCAGCCAGAACCTGAAGCAGGCCGACGACCGCATCGTCCAACTGCTCAATCTCAGCGAACGTTTGATCGATTATATCGCCGGCAGCGGTTTCAAGACTCGGGATTCCCATCTGATCGAGGGAGTGACGGCGACGGCCGCGCGCATCGGCCAGCTGTTCGGCGATGCCGTGCGGCGGGGAGATATCACCCTGGCCGACCTGTTCGACGAAACCTACAAGCCCATCGTCGGCAGCAACCCGCAGCAGCATATGACCCGCTTCGTCACCCTGACCGACCGCCTGCTGCCGTCCCTGCAGGAACCCTTGCTGGAGCTCGATCCGCGGGTGGTGTTTTCGGCGGCCGTCGACCGCAATGGCTTCCTGCCCACCCACAATACCAAGTTCTCCAAGCCGCAAGGCGCCGATCCGGTGTGGAACAACGCCAACTGCCGCAATCGCCGCCTGTTCGACGACCGTACCGGCTTGGCTGCGGCGCGCAACACCAGGCCATTGCTGATGCAGACCTACCGCCGCGACATGGGCGGCGGAACATTTGTCATGATGAAGGATCTGTCCGCCCCCATCATGGTGGAAAACCGACACTGGGGTAGCCTTCGCATGGGCTTCAAGCTATCCTGACGCTCCGGCAAGCAACGGGAGCCCGCCACCTTGGACATCCGCGAAGACAAATCCGGCGATACCACCACCTATCGGCTCGGCGGGCGTTTCACCTTCGCCGACCATGCGGCGTTCCGGACCATCCTGGGCGCCGTGGGCGGCGGGGGGGCGCGCCAAGTGGTGCTCGACCTGGGGCAACTCGAATTCATTGACTCGGCAGGGATGGGCATGCTCCTTTTGGGCAACGACACGGCGGCGAAGGCGGGAGTCGCGCTGGTCCTCAAGGGGGCGCAGGGACAGGTGCAGCGACTGTTCGTCGGGCAGAAGTTCTCGGCCGTGTTCCGGATCGAGGACTGAACAAGACGGGCGGACGAGCCGATGCCTTTCAAGGCCCCATCCCCGTCGGGACCCCCCGAAGCGAGCCTCGTCTCGCCTCTTCCCTTTCTTGCGGAACCCGGAGCGGGTGGCCTCGCGGCCGCCCTGGAAGGACCGGGGTGTTGCGCCGTCGAGCCGGGGGTCGACGACGAGATCGCCCTGGCGGAGGTCACCGCCGCTCGTGCGGCGGGGGGCATGGCGCTGGCGGTGACGGCACACCAGGCCATCGGGTCCGACCTGGCCTTTGTCTTTACCTCGGCCTTGGCGAGGCGACTGGGACTGGCGGCCGAACGGACCGATGCCATCGCCACCGCCCTGCAGGAGGCCCTAGCCAATGCCGTCATGCATGGCAGCCTGGAAATGTCCGGCTTTTCGCGGGAAAGCACCGACGCCTTTCTGCACTTCAGCGAGACCGCCACCGCGCGCCTGGCCGATCCGGCCTTCGGTGGCCGCGCTGTGGTCGTGGCCGCCCGCTGGACGGCCGCCGACATCGAGATCGCGGTCCTCGACCGCGGACGCGGCTATCTGTCCGAGGATCTGGCCTCGCGCCCGTGGCGGGAGGCTTCCGGTCGCGGACTTACCATCATCGCCGACTTGGCCGATCAAGTCTCCTTCTCCGCCCGCGGCAGCCGGATCGCCATGAGGTTCCACCGATGATCGCCCCCAAGGGGGATATCGACTTGTCCCGTTGCCGCGTCCTCGTGGTCGAGGACCAGTTGCATAACCAGCGTCTGGTCCAGACCTACCTGGAGGTGCTCGGCATCCGACGAATCCGGATCGCCAACAACGGCCTGGAGGGCCTTGCCGCCCTGGAGGCGGAGGAAGCGGACCTCGTCGTCCTCGACATCATGATGCCGGTGATGGATGGAATCGAGATGCTCGGCCGGTTGCGCGGCGATTCGCGTTGGGCCGATCTTCCGGTGCTCGTCCAGACCGCCCTTGGGGCAGTCGAGGAACGGGCGATGGTATTCCGTGCCGGCGCCACCGACTTGGTGACCAAGCCGCTGAACACCCAGGAATTCCTGGCACGCGTCCGAATCCATCTGGAAAACCGGGTCCTGGTCCGAAGCCTGCAGGACTATCAGGCGCGGGTCAGTGCCGACCTAGAACTGGCCTCCCAGACTCAATCGGCGCTTCTCCCCACCGACGAGGCGGTCGAGGCTTTGGAGGCCCGCTTCGCCCTCGTCCTCGATTCCCATGCCGAGTCTTCCACCGAACTGGGCGGCGACATCTGGGGGGCCTTTCCGCTGGACGACGGGCGGCTCTGCATCTATTCAGCCGACTTCTCCGGCCACGGGATCAACGCGGCGCTCAACACCTTGCGCCTGCATACGCTGATCGAACAGAACCCGCCCGCCGACTTTCGGCCCGACGCTTGGCTTTCGGCCCTGGGGGCCCGCCTGACGGCGCTGCTGCCGGTCGAACAATACGCCACCATGTTCCTCGGCATCCTGGATTGCGCGGCCGGCCGCCTGGCCTACGCCACCGCCGGGGCCCCGCGGCCGATCCTGGGCGACGGGTCCGGGCAGGGCACCCGGTTTCTGGAAGGCGGCGGCCTGCCTCTTGGCATCGTGGCCGACTGGTCCTACGAGGCACGCGAGGTCGACTTTCCGCCGGGCTCCTTCCTGTTCCTTTACAGCGATGCCTTGCTGGAGAGTCCCCTGCGGGACGGAACCGTGCTCGACGACGACGGGGTGATGCGATTGGTTCAAGCCGTTCTGGGCGTTCCTTCCAGCCTGCCGCCTCTCGATCGGCTGATCGAAGGCTTCCGCGCCCGGGTGGTCCTGCCGATCCCCGACGACCTTACCGCGGTCTGGCTGGCGCGCCGTTGAATCTTTGTTAAGACATTGACTCGATTCTGATTCCGCGGGTTCCCACCCGCCTTCGAAGGGGGAGTCAGAACGATGACCACGACCAAGATGGCCGGTGTCGTGCCGGCCTTGTTCCTGGCCTTGGCGCTGGGAGCCTGTGCCAGCCCGGGCGGCCAGACCGACGCGGACGCCGATCCCGCCGAGGCGGTGAACCGCGCCACCTTCGAAGCGAACCGTGCCCTGGATACCTTACTATTCCGGCCCGTCGCCGAGCTATACGAGGCGCTCGTGCCGCCGCCGGCGAGAACCGCGATGCACAACGTGCTCAACAACCTGCGTTCGCCCATCATCCTGCTTCACGATCTGCTGCAGGGCGAGGGAGAGCGGGCCGGCACCACCGCCGCCCGCCTCGCCATCAATTCCACGATCGGAGTGTTGGGGCTGGGCGATCCCGCCGCCGACTGGGGCCTGCCCTTCCACGACGAGGATTTCGGCCAGACGCTGGGGGCGTGGGGCCTCGGAGATGGCGGCTACGTGGTCCTTCCCGCCCTGGGACCGTCCAGTTCCCGCGATGCCTTGGGCATGCTGGCCGACCTGTTCCTCGATCCCCTGAACATCCTGGCCGCCAATACCGGCCATGAGGAGGCGATCTACGCCCGTGCGGGCATGGAAGCCGTCGATTGGCGCGCCCGTAATCTGGAAACCTTGGACCAATTGGAAAGGACCTCGGTCGACTATTACGCGACGTTACGCAGCGCCTACCGCCAGCGCCGGGCGAGCGAAATCGCCAACGGCGTCGCTCCCGATCTGCCGCCAGGCCCGATGCTGGAACCGGACGCGCCCTCCCGCCCGGCCTCGTCTCCCTCGGCCGCCGCCCCGCCGGTGCCATCGCTCGCTGCCGATCTTCCCGCCGCCGCCGCCCCTCCCCCTTCCGTCAAGCCTCGGGCCGCGCCTGCCAAGATCGCCAAGCCCCTGGCCTTGGCACCGAAGGAGACCCGGGTTCATCTGGGGTCCTACACCAGCCACGACGAAGCCCTGACGGGCTGGGAAACCTTGCTCGAACGTCACGGCGGAACGCTGTCCGGTGCGGAACCTGCCTTCACCGAGGTTCGAATGGGCTCGCAAACCTACGTGCGACTCATGGCGGCCTTCCCGGAACCTGTGCAGGGAACGGCCGCCTGTGCCCACCTGCAGGCGGGAAATGCCTTCTGCACGATGTTGAACTGAGGATCAAGCCAGCGCGTCCACCAAGTTCCGCGTGAAGGTATTGGCCTCGAACATCCGGAAGTATTCGAGGCGGACGTTGGTATTGGCCTGCACGGCCAGGCGGTTGAGTCCGTTGACGAACTGGCTCTTCGTATCGACCTCCTGGAGGGCGAGAAGCTGCTGGGCGGTCAGGCTGTCCACCTTGTTGGTCAGGCCCTCGATGCCTTCCCGCGCACGTTCGTCGTGGTAAGTGGCCGCGCTCAGCGCCGCCTGGTACTTGGCAAGTTGCACGTCGACGGCCGAGCGGGCCCGGTGCAGATCGATCAGGGCGTTGGATCGGCCGGTTGTCGTCGCCAGCCCGTCGTAAAGCCAGGAATCGAGGATCTTGAGGCCGCTGCGGTAAACCGTGCCGCTATAACTATCGTCCCACGCCCCGGTCGTTGGGTCCTGAAGGGTGAAGGTCACCGCCCCGGTGGACGTATCGAAGCTGTCGAGCCGTATGCCGGTGGAAAGATTGGCCTGTTCCCCCGTGGCGGCGCCGGTCGTGGCATCGCGGCGTTGCAGGACCAGTTGGTAGTCCGCTTCCCGAACCCACTTCTTGCCGTCGCTGTCCAGGATATAGTAGTCGCTGCCCACGAAGTGCGGCTCCAGGGTGGCGTACTCCCCGGATAGATTGGTCTTGTAGCTGTAGTCGCTGACCGGTGCGCTGCCCAGCAGGTTCGGCACCAGGCTGTTGTCTTTCGCCGCGCTGTTGACGCTGCGCAGACCGGCGTCGAAGGAAAACTTATAGGTATCCGAACTGATCGAATCCTGATTGCGGGCCGAATAGGCCGTGGTGGTCATCTTCTTGACGGTGGTTTGGATCGATCCCACCTGATCCACCACCGCCTGAATATAGCGGCCGACCTCCGCCAGATCGTCACGCAAGCTCTCCCACTGGGCGCTTTCGCGGGTCGCCGAGTCGATCTTCTGGGAGGCGACCCCGACCACCTCGGCCTGGTCGTCCAGGCGCCGGGTCACATTATAGCGCCCCATCTGCAGGAGCAGTTGGGCATTCGACATTTCGCGAACCGTGACGGTCGACAGAACCGTCGTGATCCCCATCGCGGCGGCCTCCCCCTATTCCCGAAGGCACGAAATTAACTCTTTGATAACCATAACATGCCCGCTCGAGCAATGCCAGGGCACGTGATGTCCCCAAAGAGCGAAGGGTTGTCGCGGCCCGTTGGCTGTGCTACGCGTTCGCGGGACCGGACGAACGTTTCGCCGGCCGCCACCAGGGAGAACGCCATGGCTTACGTCGTCACCGAAAACTGTATCAAGTGCAAGTTCACGGACTGCGTCGAGGTTTGTCCCGTCGACTGCTTCTACGAGGGCGAGAACTTCCTGGTCATCAATCCCGACGAATGCATCGACTGTGGCGTCTGCGAGCCGGAGTGTCCCGCCGAGGCTATCGTGCCCGACACCACCGACGGGGTCCAGCCGTGGCAGGAGATCAATGCCAAGTACAGCCAGGTTTGGCCCAACCTTACCCACAAGCACGACGCGCTGTCCGACGCCGACGAGTGGAACGGCAAGCCGAACAAGCTGGCCATGCTCAGCGACAAGCCCGGCACCGGTTCCTGATCGCCGGCCGAAGGCCCGAAGTCCCCGGCCTTTTCGCGGGTGCGAATAACCACACGCGATTGGGGCTGTATTTTTGTGCCCCCTTGTGATATACCCATAGTCACGCCGGCTCCGGAGAGGGGCCGGCTTCCTCTTTGTCAGGAATCGCGGCTGGACGGCCGGCAGGATGCCGGTCAAACAGCCGTTCTAAGGTGGCGATCGGGTTTCCCAGGCAGATCGTCGGCATCGGCCAGTAGGGCCGAGGCGGATGGTTGGGGCGGGTTTTCCCCGGCCGCGGGCATGAAGGATGAAAGTGAAGGTCATGGCCATCGAGTTCGTGTTCAATCCGGGGGATTACGTCGTCTATCCGACCCATGGGGTGGGTAAGGTCGAAAGCATCGAGACCCAGCAGATCGCCGGCCACACGCTGGATCTGTTCGTGATCTCGTTTTCCCAGGAGCGCATGACCTTGCGCGTTCCGGTGACCAAGGCCAAGAATTCCGGCCTGCGCCGCCTGTCGTCGCGCAAGCTGATGGACAGCGCGCTCACCACGTTGCGCGGCAAGGCCCAGGTGCGCCGCACCATGTGGAGCCGCCGCGCCCAGGAATACGAAGCCAAGATCAATTCGGGCGATCCGGTTTCCATCGCCGAGGTGGTGCGCGACCTGCACCGCAACGCGGGCCAGCCGGACCAGTCCTTCAGCGAGCGCCAGATCTACGAGGCGGCGCTCGATCGCCTGGCCTGCGAACTGGCCGCCGTCGAGAAGATCGACAAGGACAAGGCGACCGCCAAGCTCGAACAGGTTCTCCGGGCCGCCTGATCCAGAGGGCCGGGGGACATGGCGGATCGCAAGCCCTTCGCGCCGCTGCGTCCCGGCCGACGGGTCTGGGCGATCGCCGCGGTGCACGGCGAGGCCGAGCGTCTCGCCGCCCTGCACGCCCACTTGGCCGGCCGGATCGAACCGGGCGAGAGCCTGGTCTACCTGGGCAACTACCTGGGTCATGGCGCGAAGGTCCAAGAGACCCTCGACGAGATCCTGTTGTTTCGCCGCGAATTGCTGGCCCGCCCGGGTGCCCATGTCTGCGACCTGGCCTATCTGCGCGGCTGCCAGGAAGAAATGTGGCAGAAGCTCCAGCAGGTGCAGTTTTCGGTCGGGCCACGCCAGGTGATCGACTGGATGCTCGGGCAGGGCGTGGCGGCCACCATCGCCGCCTACGGCGGCAAGCCCGACGACGGCCTCCGGGCGGCGGGGCAGGGGGCGACCTTCCTGACCAAATGGACCAGCGCGTTGCGCGACGGCATGCGCGCCCGGCCGGGCCATGGCGAATTGATGAGCGCGCTCAAGCATGCCGCCTTCACCCGGGACGGCCGGTTGCTGTTCGTCAGCGCCGGCCTCGATCCGGCCCGGCCGCTGTCGCAGCAGGCCGACAGCTTCTGGTGGGGCGGTCCCGACTTCGACCGCATCGCCGAGCCCTATTCCGATTATCGCCTGGTGGTGCGCGGCTTCGATCCCCGCAAGGGGGGCGCCCGCGTCGGCCCCCATACCGCCACCCTGGACCAGGGCTGCGGTTTCGGCGGCCCCCTTTCCGCCGTCTGCTTCTCGCCCGAAGGCGAGCCGGTGGAGTTCATCGACGCCTGACTAAGGCCGGAATTGATGGCGCCCCTTGACCATGGGCACGAAGGCGACGGGGAGGATTTCCTCGCAGGCCGGCTTGCCGGCCGCGTTTCGGGTGCAGACCATGAGGATCTGCGTATCGTAGGGCAGGCCGACCGGAATCACCAGCCGTCCGCCCGGCTTCAGTTGGGCGAGCAGGGCCTCGGGGACCTCGGGCGGGGCGGCGGCGACCAGGATGCCGTCGAAGGGGGCTTCCTCCGGCCAGCCCTCGTAGCCGTCGCCGTGACGCACGCGGACGTTGGCGTAGCCCAGCCGCTTCAGCCGTTCGGCCGCCTGCCGGGCCAGGGGCTCGATGGTTTCGATGCTCCAGACCTCGGCGACCACTTCGGCGAGGACCGCGCTCTGGTAGCCCGAACCGGTGCCGATCTCGAGCACCCGGTCGCAGGGATCGGGATCGAGCAGGTCGGTCATCAAGGCGACGATGTAGGGCTGCGAGATGGTCTGGCCGTGGCCGATCTCGCGCGGGCGGTTGCCGTAGGCGTAGGGGATGTCGTCCTCGGCGACGAACAGATGGCGCGGCACCTTGGCCATGGCCTCCATGACGGCGGGCGAAAAGGCAGCCCGCCCGGTGAAGCGCCGGGTTTCGGCCGCGTCGGCGCGAATCTCGTCCATCAGGCGCCGGCGCAGCTCCTTCAGCCGGGCCTCGTCGACGGTCATCCTAGGCGATCCGCGACAGCTCGATGCGGCGGATGAATTCCTCCAGGATCAGCTCGTAGAGCCGGCCCTTCAGGTACTTGTCCTCGATTCCGTGGTCGAGGTTGGGGTTGTCGTTGACCTCGATCACGAAGACGCCGCGGTCGTTCTGTTTCAAGTCGACTCCGTAAAGCCCGTTGCCGATCTGCGCCGCCGCCTTGACCGCCGTGGTCACCACGTCGGCCGGGGCCTCCTCGATGGGCAGGGTGCGGAAGCCCCCTTCGGCCGCCGTGCCGTCGCCCTTGTGGTTCACCACCTGCCAGTGCTTGCGCGACATCAGGTACTGGCAGGCGTAGAGCGCCTTGCCGCGCAGCACCCCGATCCGCCAGTCGAACGACGTATACATGAATTCCTGGGCCAGGATGATGCGCGAGCGGGCGAACAACTTGGCGGCATGTTCCAGCAACTGGGCCCGGTTGTCGGCCTTCACCACCCCGCGCGAGAACGAGCCGTCCGGAATCTTCAGCACCATGGGATAGTGGAGCGTTTCCTCCAGCCCGGCCAGCTTGCCTTCGTCGAAGGTGGCACGGTTGATGCCCTCGGTGCGGGGCGTCGGGACACCCGCGGCGCGCAGCGCTTCCGACTGGTAGACCTTGTTGGTGCAGCGCAGGATGGAAACCGGATCGTCGATCACCGGAATGCCTTCCAGTTCCGCCTTGCGGGCGAAGCGGAAGGTATGGTTGTCCATGGCCGTGGTTTCGCGGATGAACAGGGCGTCGTGTTCGGGGATGCGGTGGTAGTCCTTGGCGGTCACCATTTCCACGTCGATGCGCAGTTCGCGCCCCACGCGCACGAAGCGTTCCAGGGCGCCGACGTTGGACGGCGGCATCTTCTCGTTGGGATCGAACAGGATCGCCAGGTCGTAGAGCGCCGGCTTGCGGTCCTTGCGCTTGGCCGCCGAAGGGGCGCGGGAATAGCGGCGCAGCATCTCCTCGAAGAAGGGCGACAGCGGCGCCCTGACCTCGTGCAGGCCCATGGGCCGGATCGATTTGATGTGCCAGTTCTTCTTGCGCACCACCCGGAGCCGCAGCAGCGGATAGCGGAACAGGTCGAAGGCCGCCACCGCCAGCTTGCGGAAGCGCACGTCGTCGGACCGGCCGAAGAAGACGTGGATGTCGAAATCGGCCTGGGGAGGATCGATCAGGCGCGCGAGGATCTTGCGCAGGATCACTTCCAGGTCCGGCATGGCGAAGGCGTAGAGGCTCTTGCGCGACAAATCCAGGATGTCGGCCACGGTGGGAATGGGGCTTTCGCGCCGCGCCTCGGCCAGCAGGGAGCAGTAATAGCCCGCCGTCATGTACTTGTAGCGGCGGCAGAGGTTGATGACGCGGGCCGGGCGCCTCTTCTGGGGGATGGCGGCCGCC
The DNA here is from genome assembly GCA_039908345.1 of Magnetospirillum sp. WYHS-4. Classification (NCBI taxonomy): domain Bacteria; kingdom Pseudomonadati; phylum Pseudomonadota; class Alphaproteobacteria; order Rhodospirillales; family Rhodospirillaceae; genus Magnetospirillum; species Magnetospirillum sp. WYHS-4. The sequence continues at coordinate 3,462 of JAMOBD010000041.1, read as the reverse complement.
AGGTAGTCGTCCACGGTCTGGACGGTGAGCCCTTCGGTGCTCCAGCGCCAATCGGCCAGTCGGTCGATGACGATGATGTAGCGTGTCGCCGCCATGGGATTACGGAGCCTCCTTCCGCAGGACGACGACGGCGTATTGCTTGGTGCGGCCGTAGCGCATCATGCGCTCGAAGTCGCCCAGGGGAATGGGAATGCCCATGCACATGGTATCGGTCTCGTCCTCTTCGTGGTCGACGTAGGGTTCATGGATATAGACGAAATGCTCGTCGAAGCCCGTGACGGTCACCCAGTGGGGCGCCTTGTCGCCGGTCAGGCGGTAGGTGCTGACCAGCACCACGGGGATGCCGCCGGCATCGAAACGCGCCCGCACCTCGGTCAGGGCCAAAGGCTCGTAGGAAACGCGGATGCCGGTCTTGGCGATGTCGTTGAGGATATCCTCCTGCACCAGGCGGATGACTTCCTTCTTTTCCTCGCTGCGCACCGTGTCGACGAAGAGCGCCACGTCGTCGGAGACGTGGACCTCCACGTCGAACCCCCGGTTCCAGGCCGACAAGGCCAGGCCGAAGGGGCTGCATCCCCCGTGCCCCGAGGTCATGAAGATGGTGGTCGCCTCGCGCCAGAGCCGCAGTTCCAGCATGCGGTCCAGGGCCATGGCCGGCTTCAGCGCCTTCATGGCCATCATGATGCAGGCCGGCCCGCAGGTGAATTCGAGCGACTGCGGATAGTAGGGCACCGGCGACAGGTCGGGGGGCAGATGGGCCGCCAGGCGCTTTTCCATGCGCAGGGCGTCCACGTGATCCTCGTAGTAGTCGGGATAGGTGGAAAACTGCCGGTAGCCGGCCTGGGTATAGAAGGCGATGGCGCCCGCGTTGTCGGAACGCACCTCGAGTCGCATCGAGATGGAATCGTGGTCGCGGGCGATGCCTTCCGACGCCGCCAGAAGTCGCTTGGCGACGCCTTGGCGGCGGAAATCCGGATCGACGGCGAAGGAATAAAGGCGGGCCAGCGAGGTATTGCGGTGGTAGAGCACCAGGCTGTAGCCCCGCAGGGCAACCGAGGCGTCGTCCCGGTCGACGAGCAGGGAGGCGTGGCCGCCCCGCAGCAGGTGCCGGAAACTGCGCACCGACAGGCGGTCGGTATCGAAGCACCGTTCCTCCAGCACCGACAGGGCCGGCACGTCGTTCAGAACCGCGGGGCGGATCATGCCTATTTCTTCTTCGCCGAAGTCTTGGCCTTGCGGCCGGCGTGGTGGTGATCGGGGGCGTAGAGCTTCGAATCGGCGAAGCCTTCCGCCGCCAGGGCCTTGCCCACCAGGACCATGGCCGTTCGTTCGATGCGCGCCTCCTTGGCCTTGGCGGCGATGTCGGCGAGCGTGCCGCGGATCACCTGCTGGTCGGGCCAACTGGCCTTGTGGATGATGGCGATGGGGCAGTCCCCGCCCACTTCGACCGCCAGGTCCTCGGCCAGCTTGGCGATGCCGGCGGCCGACAGGTGGATGGCGAGCGTCGCCCCGGTGCGGGCCAGGACCTTGATGTCTTCCCCCGCCGGCATGGGCGACGAACGGCCGTCGGTGCGGGTCAGAACCACGGTCTGGCAAACCTCGGGCAGGGTGAGTTCGCGGCGCAAGGCCGCCGCGGCGGCCGCGAATGAGGGTACGCCCGGCGTCACGTCGTAGGGGATGTTCAATTCGTCCAGCCGGCGCATCTGTTCGGCGACGGCGCCGTAGATGGACGGATCGCCCGAATGGACCCGCGCCACGTCCTGGCCGACCGCATGGGCCCCGCACATCTCCTCGACGATCTCGCCCAAGGTCAAGGACGAGGTATCGACCACGCGGGCGAACTTGGGGGCCTCGGCGATCACTTCCTTCGGGACCAGCGAGCCGGCGTAAAGCACCACCGGGCAGCGGCGGATGATGTTCAGGCCTCGAACCGTGATGAGATCCGGGGCGCCGGGCCCCGCCCCGATGAAATGGACCGTCATTTGCGTTTTCCCTCCCTGTGGCGGTCCATCTTAGCCTCATAACCCCTGGGGGTATAGACCCAGGTGCGTCCGCCCTGCGTCAGCGTCCGCGTGTTGCTGGACCCCACCACCACCAGGGTCAGCATGTCGGCGTCCTCGGGCACCAGGGCCCCCAAGGTGGTGAGGCGGATGGTTTCTTCCGGCCGGCCCAGGCTGCGGGCCAGCATGACCGGCGTTTCCGCCGGCCGGCACCCCAGCAGGATGTCGCGCGCCGCCGCCAACTGGGTGCGCCGCCGCTTGGAGACCGGATTGTAGAAGGCCACCACGAAGTCGCCTTCGGCGGCGGCCCGCAGCCGCCGTTCGATATCCTTCCAGGGCGTGAGAAGGTCGGACAGCGAAATCAGGCAGAAGTCGTGCCCGAAGGGTGCTCCCAGGCGCGCCCCTGCCGCCTGGAAGGCCGAAACGCCGGGCGAAACGACGATCTCGAGGCGGTTCCAGTCGGCCCGGTCCTCGCGGTCGATCAACTCGAAGGCCAGCGTCGCCAGGGCGTAGATGCCGGCGTCGCCGGAACAGACCAGGGCCACCCGTCGGCCTTCGCCGGCCAGATCGAGGGCGATGCGCACCCGCGCTTCTTCCTGGGTCATGGCCGATTGATGCAGGCGCTTGCCTTCCGTCAGGTCGGCCACCAGGTCCAGGTAAAGGCCGTAGCCCACCACGTCTTCGGCCTCGCGGAGCGCCCGGGTGGCATCGGGGGTGCGCCAGTCGGGCGTTCCCGGCCCCACGCCGACCACGGTCAGCCGGCCCCGCGCCCGGCCGACAACCAGGGGGTCGATGGAACGGGGGGCGCGGGCCACGGCGCAGGTGGCGCGGGCGGATCGGGTCTTGGCGACGACCAGTTCCGCTTCCGGTCCAGCCGCCGCCAGGGCGGCGGCTTCCGCCACCCCGTGGCAACCCACGGCGCGAAAGACGGTCTCGGACGGATTGGCGAGACGCGGCGTTTCCGCCTCCAGTTCGGCGGCCGTGAAGAAGCGGGCCGGCACACCCAGCCGGGCCGCCAGGGCGTTGACCGCCGGTTCGTCCATCTTGAGGTCCAGGGAGGCGATGCAAGCCACCGCCCCGGCCGCCAGGCCGGACCCGGCCAGGGTCCTCTCCACCAGTTCCGCCAGTTCTTCCGGCGCCGCATCGCGTTCGCAGCCCACCCCCAGGGCCAGCACCGGCGGATGCAGCACCAGGGCCGGGGTGTCGAGGGCGCGGTCCGTGACGACGACCCGGGTCTCTCCCTCGGCGGCGAATCCTTCCAGCCAATCGGCGGCGCCGGCTTCCACCTTCAGGCCCACCGGCTCGCCGGCCAGCAGGGCGCTGGCGACATTCTTGGCGGCCTCGGGATTGGCGACCGTCCAGCCGGGCGGCGGATCGTCGAGAGCCAGGCCCAGCCCGATATCGCCCGCCGTGGTGACGGCGGCCTGGCCTCCCGTTACGGCGGCCACGGCCCGGGCCAGCC
>JAMOBD010000040.1 GCA_039908345.1 Magnetospirillum sp. WYHS-4 | reverse complement strand
CCCTGACGGTACGGGCCGCCGCCGAGGAGGCCACCATAGCCGAGCGGGCCGCCCGCGAGGCCGCCCGTGCCGCCGACGCCGCCTTCGGGCGAGCCCGCGATGCCCTCTCGGTGCTGAAGGAGAAGGCAGCCCGCCAGGGATCGCGCCTGCAAGCGGTGCTCGAACAGGCCGCTGCCGTCGAGTCCGACTTGGCCGATGCACGTCGTCGCTTAGCCGAGTCCACAACCGCGCTGGAAGGTCTGCCCGATACCGCCGCCGCCCGCCAGGAAGTCGAACGCCTGCGCGGACTGTTGGGGGAGAAGCGCTCGGTCCTGGTCAACAGCCAGGCCGCCCATACCGCACTGGTGCGCGAAGCCGAGGCGCGCCGACACCGCCTGGAGGCGGTCGGCCAGGAACTGACATCCTGGCAGGAGCGTAGCGCCGGTGCCGCGGAACGGCTGGCTCACCTGGCCGAACGCCGCCGGGCGGTGGCCTCCGAGATCGAGGCCCTGGCCGGCCGGCCAGCTGAGATCGCCGCTTTCCGGGCCGTCTTGGTGGAAAGGATCGGCGAGGCGGAGGCGAGACGTCGTGAGGAGGCCGACCGGCTGGCAGCGGCCGAGGGTTTCCTGTCGGGAGTGGAACGCGACCTGCGCGTCGCCGAGGGCGAACTAGGCCGGGCACGGGAGGAAATGGTGCGTGCCGAAGGGGCGGTCGAGCAAGGCAAGCAAGCCTGCCGCAGCATCGCCGAGCGGATCGCCGAACGCCTGGAATGCACGCCCGAGGAAGTTCCCAACCTGGCCGATCTGGGCGAGGGCGAGTCCATGCCCGATCTGGAGGCGGTGGAAAAGCGTCTGGAGCGGTTGTTGCGGGAACGCGAGACCATGGGGCCGGTCAACCTGCGGGCCGAGCAGGAGATGCGGGAACTGGAATCCCAGACCGACACTCTGCGCGTCGAGCGCGACGATTTGATCCAGGCCATCGCCAAGCTGCGCCAGGGAATCAACGAACTGAACCGCGAAGGGCGTGAACGGTTGCTGGCGTCTTTCCGCCAGGTCGACGCCCATTTCCAGGAACTCTTCGTCCGCTTGTTCGGCGGCGGGCGGGCCCATCTGGCTTTGACGGAGTCCGACGATCCCCTGGAGGCCGGTCTGGAGATCATGGCCAGCCCGCCCGGCAAGCGCTTGCAGGTGCTGTCGCTGCTGTCGGGCGGCGAACAGGCCCTGACGGCCCTGGCCCTGCTATTCGGCGTCTTCCTCACCAATCCGGCGCCCATCTGCGTGCTGGACGAGGTGGACGCCCCGCTGGACGACGCCAACGTGGACCGCGTTTGTTCGATGCTTGAGGAGATGGCCCGCAGCGGCCGTACCCGCTTCCTGGTCATCACCCATCACCGCATGACGATGGCCCGCATGGATCGCCTGTTCGGCGTCACCATGGGCGAACGCGGCGTTTCCCAACTGGTCTCCGTCGACCTCCGTCAGGCCGAGAGGATTCGGGACGCGGGGTAGGGAGGTCGCGGTCAAGCCTTGGAACGGCGACCGAGGGCCTTCTTTCTTTTCAGGTACGGGGCCAGATAGTGCCCGGTGTGGCTCCGCTTGCAGGCGGCCACGTCATCGGGCGTTCCGGCGACCACCACCTCGCCGCCGCCGTCGCCGCCTTCGGGGCCCAGGTCGATCACCCAGTCTGCAGTCTTGATGACTTCCAGATTGTGTTCGATGACCAGCACCGTGTTGCCGGCGTCGACCAGGGCATGCAGCACCTCCAGCAGCTTGTGCACGTCGGCGAAATGCAGGCCGGTAGTCGGTTCGTCCAGGATGTAGAAGGTCTTGCCGGTGGCGCGGCGCGACAGCTCCTTGGCCAGCTTGACCCGTTGCGCCTCGCCGCCCGAGAGCGTGGTGGCCTGCTGGCCCAGGTGGATGTAGCCCAGACCGACCCGTTCAAGGGTCCGCATCTTGTCGCGGATCGAAGGCACGGCCTTGAAGAATTCGGCAGCCTCTTCCACCGTCATATCAAGGACATCGGCGATGGACTTGCCTCGGAACTTGATGTCCAGGGTCTCGCGGTCGTAGCGCTTGCCTTTGCAGATGTCGCAGGTCACGTAGACGTCGGGCAGGAAGTGCATTTCGATCTTGATGACGCCGTCGCCCTGGCAGGCTTCGCAGCGGCCGCCTTTGACGTTGAAAGAGAAACGCCCCGGCTTGTAGCCGCGTGCCTTGGCCTCCGGCAGTTCGGCGAACCAGTCGCGGATGGGGGTGAAGGCCCCGGTGTAGGTGGCCGGATTGGAGCGCGGCGTGCGTCCGATGGGCGACTGGTCGATGTCGACAACCTTGTCGATGAACTCCAGACCTTCAAGGCGGTCGTGGGAACCGGGCTGGGTCCGTGCCCCCATCAGGCGGCGCGCCAGGATGGCGTAAAGGGTCTCGATCACCAGGGTCGACTTGCCGCCCCCCGAAACGCCGGTGATGCCGGTGAAGGTGCCAAGTGGAATCTTGACCGTGATGTCCTTCAGATTGTTTGCCTTGGCTCCAACCAAGCGCAACGCCTGGCCGGGATGGCCGAGACGACGGTGGGCCGGGGTGGGGATTTGCAGCATTCCGGTGAGATACCGACCGGTCAGACTGTCCGGGTGTCGCATGACTTCGGCGGGCGTTCCTTCGGCGATCACCTGGCCGCCATGGATGCCGGCGCCTGGGCCCATGTCGATCAGGTGGTCGGCGGCGCGGATGGCCTCCTCATCGTGTTCGACCACCAGTACCGTGTTGCCGATGTCGCGCAGCCGGGTCAGAGTCTCCAGCAGCCGGCCGTTGTCGCGCTGGTGCAGGCCGATGGAAGGTTCGTCCAGAACGTAGAGCACGCCGGTCAGTCCCGATCCGATCTGGGAGGCCAGCCGGATACGTTGGCTCTCGCCCCCCGACAGGGTGCCGGAGGCGCGGGCGAGCGTCAGGTACTCCAACCCCACGTTCCGAAGGAAACCCAGGCGCTCGTCGATTTCGCGCAGGATGCGCCGGGCGATCTCGCGGCCCTTGTCGTTGAGACGGTCGGGCAAGGCGGCGAACCAGTCGCCGGCCTTGGCGATGGACATTTCCGACACCTGGGCGATGTCGAGGCCCGCCACCTTGACCGCCAGGGCTTCGGGTTTCAGGCGGCGGCCGCCGCAGGTTTCGCAGGGGGTGACGGTCTGGTAGCGCGACATCTCGTCGCGGATCCAAGAGGACTCGGTCTCCCGCCAGCGCCTTTCCAGGTTGGGGATGACGCCTTCGAAGGGCCGTGTCACCTCGTAGGTGCGGCGGTCGTCTTCGTAGCGCATGACCACGTCTTCGCTGCCGGAGCCGTAGAGCACCACCTGGCGGGCCTTATCGGACAAACGCCCGAAGGGAGTCGAGAGCTTGAAGCCGAAATGACGGCCCAGGTTCTCCAGGGTCTGGACGTAGAGCTGCGACGACGATCCCATCCAGGGGGCGATGGCGCCCTCGGCCAGGGACAGGGAGGGATCGGGGACCACCAGGTCGGGGTCGAAGTACATCTGGGTTCCCAGGCCGTCGCAGGCCGGGCAGGCGCCGAAGGGGTTGTTGAAGGAGAACAGTCGGGGTTCCACCTCGTCGATGGTGAAGCCGGACACCGGGCAGGCGAACTTGGCCGAATGGACGGTCTGTTCGCCCGTATCGGCGTTTTCCGTCCAGGCGATGCCGTCGGCGAGGCCGAGCGCCGTCTCGAAGCCTTCCGCCAGGCGCGCCGCCAGGCCATCGCGCACGACCACCCGGTCGACCACGACCTCGATATCGTGCTTGAGCTTCTTGTCCAGCGCCGGGACGTCCTCGATGTCCATCGTCTCGCCGTCCACCTTGACCCGCTGGAAGCCCTTCTTGCGCAGTTCCAGCAGTTCCTTGCGGTACTCGCCCTTGCGCCCGCGCACGATGGGAGCCAGCAGGTAAAGCCGGGTGCCTTCGGGCAGGGCCATCACCTTGTCGACCATCTGGCTGACGGTCTGGCTTTCGATGGGCAGGCCGGTGGCCGGCGAATGGGGGACCCCGACGCGCGCCCACAGAAGACGCATGTAGTCGTAGATCTCGGTCACCGTACCGACGGTGGACCGGGGATTGCGCGACGTGGTCTTCTGTTCGATGGAGATGGCGGGCGACAGGCCCTCGATATGGTCGACATCGGGTTTCTGCATCAGTTCCAGGAACTGGCGGGCGTAGGCCGAAAGACTCTCCACATAGCGGCGTTGGCCCTCGGCGTAGATGGTGTCGAAGGCGAGCGACGACTTTCCCGATCCCGACAGTCCCGTGATGACGGTGAGCGTGTCGCGCGGAATCTCGACGTCGATGTTCTTGAGGTTATGCTCGCGGGCGCCGCGGACGACGATCTTGTCCATGGGCGGACTCATATCGCCGCTTTGGGGCGTCGTAAAGGGGGAGCGGCGTGCCTTGCCCGAGATAACGATCCGTCCAAGGAAGTCGCGCGCACCGACATTCCCGTAAACGGATTCAATGTCCTCCCCGCGCCCTAAAGACCAATCTTCTTGGCGGGAGATTTCTCGGCGTTCTCCAGGCCGCCGAAGTAGCGATATTCAACCATCGTTAGCATGAAAATCAAATCCTGGCTATCGCGCTTCAATTCATCAAGAGCCACTTCAGCTTCAACATAATTTTTAGACTTGTATAACTTAACGAGAAGATCAGCAGTATCGTGAAAATGTTTATGGCGCTTTTCGAGAAATGACATTTCTGGATATTTATTGTATTTTACCATTCCTTCCGTGTGAATCCACTTTCCAAGTTCGCACGAGCGATACGATTGAAGCTGGGGGATCGTTTCCTGCCGAAGGATCGTTTCAAGCTGGAGCAGCCATTTCAAGTGAATCAGTCTTGCCCTGGATATGTCGATCATGTGCGATTCCTACGGTTCCTGCCAATCCGTCGCATGTCGATTCCCGGTCATTCGGCGGCGGGCGTATTCTGGGGTTGGCTGTTGCGGGGCATCGAAAACAGATGGTCGGCCCAATAGTCCGCTTCGCCTTGGTCGCGAGCCTTGTGGGGAACCGTGATAACCCAGATGTGCTGAACCTGGGAGAATTCTTCCTGGATGCGGGATTTCAGGCGGTCGACGATATCTTGGACATCGCTGATCGTAAGGGTTCCGTCGATGGCGACGTGGAGGTAGATTTCCCAGGATTCTCCCAGGCTGCGACCGCGGATCAGCTTGACGTCCTGGACACCCTTCGTCATTCGGGCGGTGCGGGAGATTTTGGCTAGGACATCCCGGGGAACCGTCACATCCAGCAAACCCTTGGTCGCATCCCATGCGATGCTTCCCCCGATCCGCAAGACCATCAGGGAAACGATGAATGCCGCGCCATGATCCGCCGCGGGCACCCCCAGGTTCGACAAGGCGACGCCGACAAGCACGACGATGGACGAGATCGCGTCGATGCGATTGTCCCAGGCGGCGGCTTTTATCGCCATGTTGTTGTTTTCTGCGGAAACGCACCCTAGGTAACGGGACATCAATCCGCTAAAGGCGGCGGACAGAACGATTCCCGCGGCCGTCAGCGCGGAAGGCACGGACTCCATGCCTTCCCTGTCGACGAGGCTCGTCAAGCCGAGATAGGCGCCGCCTAGCAGCAACCCGACGCCGATCGCCAAGGACGAAACGAACAGTATCTTCCCGGTGCCGAACGGAAAGGTCTTGGTGGGGGGAACCTTCGCGAACCGTACGCTGGCCAGCGTGATCCCCTTGGTCAAGGCATCGCCAACCGAGTAAAGGCCCTGGACCGCCAATCCCATGCTGCCGGATAGCCAGCCAAGAAGGCTGCGAAACACCGCCTGACCCAGCGTTCCCGCCAAGTCGGCCCACCCGGCCTGGACCGCGCATTTCTGGCAATGTTCAAATCGCATTATTCTTTTTGGCCATTGTTGATCGTCTGTCCGTGAGGGCGGCGGGAGTATACGAGCCAGGCTGATGGGACACAAGGACACTAAGAATTTGTCGTTTGGTGCGGAAGAATCGCCTTGCGCCCAGGCCGTCGTCCGCTCCGCCTACAGGCGATGCCCCGGCTACGCGATCCTGGCATCGCTGTCGGGTTTGCGTTAAGATGTCACCTTGGTGAATCGCACTTAATCGGAGGACCCGTACCATGAGCCTCGAGGACAGGATCCAGACCCTGAAGAGCAAGCATCAGGCTCTCGAATCCGCCATCGCCGAAGAAGAAAGCCGTCCCCATCCCGACGATGTCACCATTCACGAACTGAAGAAGCAAAAACTGAGGATCAAGGACGAGATCAACGCCCTGAGCGCCGACCACTGACGGTCCGCGAGGGCAGGCTCGGCACCAGTGCCGGGCCGTGAGGATGGGATGTGCAGACAGCGCTTTCCGGACGGCCGGGCCTTTCATGGTCCGGCCGTTTCGTTTTCACCACGTCGTCTTCTCGATTCCCTCGGGTGCGAGGGCGGGAAGCGTCGGCATGGTACAGGCGGCACTGAATAGAGCTTAAGCGTAGTGGCGAGGGCACCCAGGACCGCACCCCGGGGCGGTCACGGAATTGTGAGGGGTGCTACAGAATTGCCGGCAATTCCACCGCAAGATGTCAGAGTCAGGCACGGGAAGGGAATTGGTCATGAAAAACGCTAGACGCCTGGCGGAGACGATCCGCGACAAGATGACGGGCTGTCCGCGCCAGGGAGAATGCCTGGCCCGCAAGTTCGTCGAGAAGCGCCTGTTAACCAGTCTGGACGATGCCGATACCGGCGGCATCTGGCACTGGACCACCCATTCGGTGGGCGAGATCGATCAATGCGATCTGCCCTGTCCCGGAAAGGACCCGATGGCGGAATTGGTGGAAACCCTGCATCGGGCCCTTAAGTGATACCGGCCAACACTAAAAAATACCAACCGGTCATTGGCCGGGTGGCATGAGTTCGCGAGCCAGGGCGCAGAAGGCCTCGACGGGCAGGTTCTCGGCTCGATCCTCGGGGTCGATGCCCAGATTGCTCAGCCGGTCGGCGAGCCCGATGCCCTTGAGACTGGCGCGCAGCATCTTGCGCCGCTGGCCGAAGGCCGCCGCCGTCACCTTTTCCAGGGCGGCGCGCGAGGCGGGCGCCAGAGGTGCGGGGCGAGGCGTCAGGGTAACCACCGTCGACATGACCTTGGGCGGTGGCGTGAAAGCGCGAGGATCGATATTGAACTCGGCCCGCACGTCGCAAAGCCATTGGGTCATCACCGACAATCGCCCGTAGGCCTTGGAGCCCGGCGGGGCCGCCAAGCGGTCCGCCACCTCTTTTTGGAACATCAGGGTCAGCGAGGCATAGGCGCCGATTTCGCCCAGCCAGCGCAGCAGCAGCGCCGTCGAGACATTGTAGGGAAGGTTAGCGACGATGTGCCGGGGGGCGGGGGCGAGGCCCGGCAGGTCGATCTCCAGGGCATCGCCTTCCACCACGGTCAGGCGGGCGGGATAGGCCTCGCCCAGTTCGGCCAGAGCGGCCATGCAGCGCCGATCCATCTCGATGGCGTGCACGCGGGCGCCTGCCGCCAGCAGCGCCCGGGTGAGTCCTCCCGGTCCTGGGCCAATCTCGATGACCGTCTCTCCCTCCTGGGTTCCCGCCGCCCGGACGATGCGGGCGCAGAGGTTGCCGTCCAGGAGGAAGTGCTGGCCTAGGGACTTGCGGGCCATCAGGTCGTGGCGCCGGATCACCTCGCGCAGCGGCGGAAGGTCGGTCATCCGCGGGCCGCAACCATCTGAGCCGCCATGCGCAGGGCCGCGATCAGGCTGCTTTCCGATGCAGTGCCGGTACCGGCGATGTCGAAGGCGGTGCCGTGGTCCGGCGACGTGCGGACGAAGGGCAAGCCCAGGGTGACGTTGACACCTTGGTCGAAGCCGAGGGTCTTCAACGGAATCAGAGCCTGATCGTGGTACATGCAGAGCGCCACGTCGTAACCTGCGCGCGCCGATGGGGTGAACAGGGTGTCGGAGGGCAGCGGGCCGAAGGCGTCGATGCCTTGGGCACGTAAGGCGTCGATGGCCGGCTGGACGATGTCGATATCCTCACGCCCCATGCCGCCGCCCTCGCCGGCATGCGGGTTGAGGCCTGCCACCGCGAGGCGGGGAGCATGGATGCCGAAATCGCGCCGCAGGCCCTCGGCGGCGATGCGTGCGGTTTCCACGATCAGGCCGGCAGTCAGATTCTCTATGGCTTGGCGCAAGGCCACGTGGATCGTCACCGGAATTACCCGCAGACCGGGACAGGCCAGCATCATGACCGGCGGCGTCACGATACCCGCCAGTTCGGCCAGGAACTCCGTATGGCCGGGAAACGTGAAGCCGGCGGCATAAAGAACCTGCTTGGCGATCGGATTGGTGACCACCGCGCTGGCCTTGCCCATGCGGACCAGGGCGACGGCTCGTTCGATGGCTTCGCGGATCATGGGGGCGTTGGCCGGATCGGGACATCCGGGAACCGGCGGTGTGGCCAGGGACAGGGGAAGGACCGGCAGCGCGCGCGGAAAGACGGCGTTCGTGGCGGCGGGCGCGGCGAGGACTTCGATGGGGAGAGACAGGCGCAGGCGGGCCGCGACGGCGGCCAGGCGTTCCGGGTCGTCGATCACGAAAAAGGGGGGCAAGTCATCGGCGGCGCGCCGCAGCCAAGCCTTGAGGGCGATCTCGCCACCGATGCCGGCGGGATCGCCCATGGTCAATGCCAGAGGCAGAGGGTCGGCTTCTTCCCTCACTGGCGCATATCCACGACCGCCGAGCGGCGCAGGTCGCGCAGGTAACGGCGGGCCTGGGCGGTCAGGCGTTCGTTCATCAGGCTATTGCGCACGGCTTCCCTTTCCGCAGCCTTGTCGGGAGCGGCGGGTGGCTTGCCGGGGGCCTGTACGGCGGCCGGTGGGGCGGGCTGCGGCGGCGGTGCCGCGGCCGGGGCTCCGGTATCCCGGCGATCGCACAGCATCAAGACGCCGACGCCGTCCACGGTGCGGCGGGGCGGAGCCATCTGATTGACCTTGAGGCCGCTAATGGTCTTCTGAAGATCGGCGGGAAGGTCCTTGAGCTTGAGCGTGCCCAGCGGCCCGGACAGCGGAGAAATCTTGCGTCCGATCGCCTCCAATTCCTGGCAGGTCTTGGCGGGGGCGGCGAGGGTCCGGGCACGGTCGCCGGCGGCGGCGACATCGGCCGGCTTCGCCGACTCCGGCAGGGGAAGAACCAATTGGCTCAATTGCACGGTCGTTCCCGCAGATGCGACGGGAGCGGGTGCAGGGGCGGATTCCGCTCTGGTTTCCTCCGGACTCTTGGCGGGACCTCCGCCGATGCGCCGTTCGCGGACCATCAGAAGGTGGACGCCGGTCAGGGACCGGATGGCCGCGGAAAGTTCGCCGGGCTCCATCTTCTTGATCATGGCATCCAGTTCGGGGGCGAGTTGGCCCTCGCGCACCCAGCCGAGGCTGCCCCCCTGTTCCGATGTCGGGCCTTTGGAGAAATTGCGGGCCAGGGCGGGGAACGAAGCCCCCTGCTTGAGTTCCTGGAATAGGCGGGCGGCTTGGCTATTCGCTTCCTCCTCGTCGGCGGGGGTGTCGACGGGAAGGAAGATTTCGGATACCAGGTACTGAGGTTTCGACTTGGCGGCCTCGTATCGTTCCAAGCCGGCTTGGATTTCATCCTCGCCGATCTGTATCCGGGGGGTGATCCGATTGCGGATCACCCGGCTCCAGGCAATCTCGGCTTCGACCTGAGTCACCAGGGCCGCCTTGTCGATTCCCTTGCTCTCCAGAAACCGTCCCAGGCTATCCGGGGGCAGCCCGTTCTGCCGTTCCAAATCCTTTAAGGCGCGGGCCAGATCCTCTTCGGGAACGATGATCCCGATCTTCTTGGCTTCTTGGAGCCGCAGGCGATCATCGATCAGGGATCGCAGCGCCTGGGGCGTCAGACGGGTGCGGACTTCCTGTGTGTCGGGGAGGTTCGACGAGCCGATGATGAGGCGAACACGGGCATTCAGGTCATAGACCGAAATGATTTCATCGTTGACGATGGCCGCTATGCGCAGGGATTCCTGAGCCGAGGCCGGCATGGACAGGACCAGGGCAAGGATGATCGAGAAAGGTCGTAACCGATGGAAGGCCATGATCGCGCCTACTGTCCCGAATGGGTGAAGCCAGTGCGGAAATCGCCCAGGGTCTTGAAGTTCAGGGTGAACATGACCGCGTCCGAAGGCCTCAAGTCGCGGTCGTAGAAGAATTCGCGATGGGCCTGAACCGTGAAGGAAAAGCACTCGTCCTCGTAAACGGCACCCAATCCGACACGCTGGGTGTTTTCGTCATGGATGTCGTACTGGGCCGAGGCGCTTGCCCGCCAGAAGCGGGTGATCTGGGACGTCAAGCCGACGACAACCTGCTCACGGACCGGAAACTCCGTGCCCACGATTTGATCGTAGAACAAATAGCTGGCCGACGCCGTCAGGGCCGGAACGCCCACCGTCGCCCGGACCTCGTTGCGCTTGGGCGCGAAGTCTTCCTTGTCCAGGCGGGTGCGGTAGAGCAGATTCAAGTGCTGGTTCGGCTGGACCGCGACGCTCGCCACCACATCGGAGAGGTTGCCTTCAAGGCCGGAGTTTTCGCTGAAGGAGGTGTCCTCCCGGGGCCGAAAGCTCTGGCCGACGCGTACCAGGGTATTGCCGCCCTTTTCGCCGAAGACGCCCCACTTCATCCCGTAGTTGACACGTGCCCCGCGTTCGATCCGATCAAGGCCCGGAAAGCGGTTCATCGTGAACAGATTGGTATCGTCGAACTCGAATAGGGGACTGTCTTCGTTGGGCAGGCGGCGATTGTTGTCCGATGTGTTGGGCGACCCGACAACTTGCACCGCCGGTTCGATCAACTGGTGGATGGAGGCATTGCCCTCGCGGCGGACGAACGGGTGCCGCCATTCGAGCGAGGCCTCCGGGTGCAGGCGCGCGCTTGCGCCGGTGTAGGCGGGAAGTGTCGGGTCGGGCTGCAGCTTGTTGATATGGTAGGCATCCGCCTGCAGATTGGTGGCCAAGGTGTAGACGCTGCCGTTCGACGCCGTATAGGGCAGTTGCCAGCCGCCGATGCCGGACAAGTGCCGGGTATCGGTGCCATCCTTCCGGCTCAGGGACAGAAAGCTCATGTCCAGGCTGGTCCGGCCGCCGTAGCGATCCGGCTGGCCGACGTGGTTGTACTCTACCAGCGGCATCACCAGGGGCACCGTTCCATCCCTGACGTCGGCGCGGACGTTCTGGAAGGAATGGGCGCTGGCCGTGAAATAGTTGCGCTGGCGGAACCCTTCGATGTAGGCGGTGGTTGCCTGAGTTTCCCCGGCTCCGAACTTGTAGCGCCGCAGGTAGGTGTCGTCGGTCGAACGGTTGGCGTCGAATCCCCAGCGCCAAGTCCGGTCGATGTCGAACTGGCCCTTTGCCGCCACATGGCCGCGGACATCGTCCTTGCTGTCCTGGGTGATGCTGGCTGTGCCATCGATCCTCGCGAGGTTGGGCCGCGAGCGGAATTCTCCCGCCAGGATGGGACCTTCCTTGCTGGTATAGATGGGGGTCACCGTCGCATCCGCGTTGCGATCGATGGCGAAGTAGTAGGGGAGACGAACGGTTGCCCCCAGTGAGGAAGACCCCCCGAAGCTGGGCGCCAGAAGTCCGGACTTCGCCTTTGCCGTTGGATCGGGATGATGCAGGTAGGGGGTGTAGGCGACCGGTATGCCGGCCATTTCCACCCAGGCGTCGCGGTATTCGATGCGCTGTTCCGCCCGGTCGTGAATTACCTTCACGGCCTTGACCTGCCATAGCGGCGGACGCGTGGGATCGGTCGGGCACAGGTCGCAGGGCGAATAGACGGCCTTGTGCATCTCCATCTTCTCGCCGCCGTCCATCCGCCGTCCGCCGGCCGCGGCCACGCGCGCCCCGTCCTTCAGCACCATGCGGAAGTCCCGCACCACCCCTTCCTTCAGATCCCCCGTGATATCCACATACTCCGCGAACATCACCTCGCCAGAGGGTTCCAGGATGGAGACGTTTCCCGAGGCGCTGACGATATCGGTCTTCTGGTTGTAGGAGATGGTGTCGGCCCGCAGGAGGCGCGGCCCGTGGGTGACCTCGACCTTGCCTCGAGCCGTGACCACACCCAATTCCTTGTCGTAGGTCATCTCGTCGGCGGTGAAATCGGCGGGCTGGTCGGCGGGCAGGGAGTCCTTGGCGGCGGCCAGAACGGGGGATGACAACAGGCAACAAAAAGCCATCACGGTCCACTGCCGCGCCATGGAGATTCTGCGGTTTCTGCCCAGGGTCGTCATCGCGGCCTAACCATCCTCCAGATGAAGCAGCATGGCAAGCCCCAGAAGGGTACTGACTCCGGACGGAGTCCAGGCGGCCAGGGTGACCGGAATGCTGTCGGCGATTCCCAGCGCGAAAACCACGTCCGAGAAGAAATAGAGCACGAACCCGGTGAACACGCCCCCCGCGATGACCAGGGGAGTTCCTCCCTTGCGGGTATGGCGCAGGGAAAAAGTCGCCGCGATCAGGACCATGGCGCACATCAGCAGCGGGCTGGCCAGCAGGGCATGCAGGTGCAGGCGATGGCGCACGGCCGAAAATCCCGCCTGTTCAAGGCTATCGATGAAGCCCGGTAGCGCCCAGAAGGACATGGTTTCGGGCCGGGAGAAGCTGTCCTGGATACGACCCAGGGTCAGATCCGTCTCCAGCCAATGCTCTTCCTTGAATTGGGGCGGTTCCTCGGGGGCGAAGATTCCGGCTTCCCTAAGGTGCCAGAAGCCGTCCTCCAAGGTCGCGGACCGAGCCTCGATGCGGCGGGCGAAGCGATCGGGGCCGTCGTAGACGAATATTGTAACGCCGACTAGCTGCATGTCTGTCGCACTCTGCACTATTCGTGAAGCATAGACGACCGCCTGCTGTCCGGCCGCCGATTGGCGTAGCCACAAGCTGCCCTTGGCCAGCGACAGGAGGGTGGTCTGCCCCTGCAGGTAGGAGGCCTCCAACCGTTCGTATCGGGCGAGCGTCGCCGATGCCACCGGATTGAATACCGCGATCTTGAACAGTCCCAGGCAGAACGCGAGGAACAGGATCGGCAGAAGGAACTGCCAGGCGGAAACGCCGGCGGCGCGCGTCACCACCAGTTCGTGACTGCGTGTGAGTTTGGCGAAGGCCGCCATGCCGCCGAACAGGACCGCGAAGGGGAATGTCTGCTGGCTCATGTTGGGCAGCTTCATCAGCGACATCTCGACCACCTGGCCCAGGGTGATGCTGGCGACGGACGCCGAGCGCCGCATCAGCTCGACGGTGTCGAACAGCAGGATCAGAGCCAGAAAGACCGCCATGATCGCCAGGAAGAACAACAGGAACTGCCGGCCGATGTAGAGGGAAAGGGTGACGGAAATGCGCAAGGGCCTGCCTTCCGTTCACGAGGGAGCCGTCGCCGCCGCGTCGTCCGCTTCGGGCGTCGGGCGGCGGGGCGGGGCCAGCATGGCGATGTAGCCGGCCAGGATGGGAAGAACGGCGATGGCGTAAAGCAAGGGGGCCAGCTTGGTATTGCGGGCCGCGACGTTCTCGATGCCCAGGGTGGAAGCCTGGAGGACCACCACGATGACGACCGCCAGGACGATCCGCTGAGTTTGCTGGCGGCGGCTGAAGTTGCCGTGGATCATGCAGGCCAGGCCGATGAGCGCGAACCCAAGGCTGGCCAGCGGCGAGGCCAGACGTTTGTGGCCCTCGACGATGTACTTGCCCCAGTCGCGCGGTGGCGTGTGCGGGTCCTGGGCGATGTCGAACAACTCGCCCAGGGTCCTTTCCCGAGGCTCGCGATAGCGGACGATGTCGGTCTTGCGGGCCGCTTCGATGTCGAAGGAATAGCGGTCGAAGTAAAGGATCGAGAACCGGTTGGCCGACCGCTCGACCTCCTGCCGGTTGCCGTTGAACATAACCACCCGCGATTTCCCCTCGGCCTCGACCAGCGCGCCCCGTTCGGCCATCATGGTGACCGGCTTGGCGGCATCCCTTGTGTCGTGAACCAGGACGCCATGCAGCTGGCTGTCATGCCCCCGCTTGCGGACGTAGACCGTGATGTCCTGGGCGACGGGATTGAAGGTTCCTTCCTGAAGCAGGACGTGGCTGTAGTTGTAGCGGATGTCCCACTGCATCTCGCGGAACATGCGATAGGATTCCGGAAGCAGATGGAGATTGATGGCGTAGGATACCACCACCACCGCCCCGCCAAGGACCAGGGCCGGCATGGCGAGAGCCGTCTGGGAGAGGCCGGCGGCGCGCATCACCGCCAGTTCGCGGTCGGCGATCAGCTTGTTGTAGGTGAACAGCACCACGGTGAACAGCGCGATGGGCAGGATCAGGGACAGGAAGTTGGGCAGCAGCAGCATCGTCAGATGCAGGAAGGTCCCGGCGGTCAGGCCACGGTTGACGATCATCTCGACGAAGCGCAAGGATTGGGTCAACCAGATGACGCAGGTCAGACCCGCCGTGACCAGGACCATCCCGACGAAAAGTTGCTTCAGTACGTAGCGCGTGATCAGGGTCATCGGATTCCCAGTTCCCCACCCCACGGAAAAGGGGATGTCGACAGTGCGGCAAGGAAGGCAGGAAATCAAGGTGGGACAATGGTTAACGAAGAAAACATGAGGTGGTGATGAAGGGCGGGGTAATCGTGGCGACCCTGGTGCTCGTTGCCGGACTGGCGCAGGCCGGGGCGGCACGGGCGGCGGACGAGGGTGGGTTCAGCCCGGAAGAGATCGTGGCGGCGGCCGGAAGCGTCTTCGGCGCGGTCAGCGAAGGTTTGGCCGATGTGGTCCAGAAGGCCTTCGCCGACCACGGGCGGCCCACCGCCTACATCGCGGGCGAGGAGGTGAGCGGCGCCTTCGCCGTCGGCCTGCGCTACGGCAAGGGCAAGCTGGCCCGCAAGACGGCCGGCGAGCGGCCCATCTACTGGCAGGGGCCGTCGGTGGGATTCGACTTCGGAGGCAATGCCTCCAAGACTTTCGTGCTGGTCTACAACCTGAAGACCGATGAAGACATCTTCCAGCGCTTCCCGGCCGGCGAGGGCGGCTTCTATTTCGTGGCGGGCGTCGGCATCACCTACCAGCAGAGCGGCGAGGTGATCGTCGCCCCGATCCGCACCGGCGTCGGCCTGCGTGCCGGGGCGAACGTCGGCTACGTCCACTACACCCGCGACCATTCCTGGCTGCCGTTCTGAGGGTGGAGGGCGGGGCTCTCGCGGCCAAGGTCCCTAGACGTCCAGCAGTTTGCCCGGATTCATGATGTTCCTGGGGTCCAGGGTGCGTTTCAGGCTGCGCATGAGTTCCAGTTCGACCGGCGAGCGGTAGTGGGCCAAGTCGTCCTTCTTCAGGAGCCCGATGCCGTGTTCGGCGCTGAAGGTGCCGTCCAGGGACACCGCGATGTCGTGGACGATGCGGTTCATCTCGTGCCAGCGGGCCAGGAAGGCGTCGGTATCGGCACCGACCGGCTGGGACAGGTTGAAGTGGATGTTGCCGTCGCCCACATGGCCGAAGGGGCAAACCCGCACGCCGGGAATCGCCGCTTCCACCGCCGCCGTGGCACGGTGCATGAATTCCGCGACGCGCGAGATGGGAACCGCCACGTCGTGCTTGATGCTGCCGCCTTCCGGCTTCTGGGCTTCGGGGATGGTCTCGCGGATGCGCCACAGGGCCTGGCGCCGGCCCAAGGAATCCGCCAGCACCGCATCGGCCACCGTGCCGGTCTCGAAAGCCGCTTCCAGGATCGTCTCCAGGGTCCCGCGCAGGTCGTCGCCGGGGCGGGGGCTCGCGGCCTCGAACAGGACGTACCAGGGATAGTGCGTTGGGAAGGGGTCCGCCACGCCCGGAATGTGGAACTGGGCGAATTCAAGACCGCGGCGGGGAATCAACTCGAAAGCAGTCAACAAGCCGCCCAGGGCGTCGCGGGCTTCCTTGAACAAGTCGAGCACCGCTTCCACCGACCCCAGCGCCGCCATGGCGGTTTCCCGCTGGACCGGGTGGGGAAACAGCTTCAGGGTCGCCGCGGTGATGACCCCCAGGGTGCCCTCGGCACCGACGAACAGGTGTTTCAGGTCGTAGCCGCTGTTGTCCTTGCGCAGGCCTCTGAGGCCGTCCCAGATGCGTCCGTCGGCCAACACCACCTCCAGGCCCAGCACCAGATCGCGGGCGTTGCCGTAGCGCAGAACGTTGATGCCTCCGGCGTTGGTCGATAGGTTGCCGCCGATGCGGCAGCTTCCCTCGGCACCCAGGCTGAGGGGAAAGTAGGCCCCGGCCTCTTCCGCGGCGCGCTGGACGTCCGCCAGGATCATGCCCGATTCCACGGTGAGCGTGTGGTTGAGCGCGTCGACGGCCCGCAGGCGGCTCAAGCGCTCCGTCGACAACACGATGCCGCCCTGGGGCACCGCTCCGCCGACCAGGCCGGTATTCCCCCCTTGGGGATAGACCGCCAGACCGGCCTCGTCGCACAGGCGAAGGACCTGCGCCACTTCGGCGGTATCGGCGGGGCGTACCACGGCCAAGCAGGAACCCCGGTAGAGCCCGCGCTCCTCGCCACCGTAGGATTCCATGTCGGAAGCCTCATCGATCCACCCTCTTGGGCCGACCACGGTGCGAATGGCGTCCAGAACCTGATTCATGCCTCTTGAATTAGCATCCGCGTCGGCGGAGGACAAGGCGGTGACGTTGTCCGGTGGCGAAACCCCGGACGGTCGGGTCATCCTGCCGACGGCGGGGGCTTGGGTGTGCCGGTATAGCGCGGGAAGGAAAGGCTCCAGCGGATAGCGGCAGCTCGCACCAGGAACGCCGCCAGGAATCCGGCGGCCTCCGAAAGGCCCGCCGGCGGTTCCATGCTCCCGAGCATCAGGTAGACCAGGCTACCCACCGCGGCGGCCGAAGGGTAGATCTCCTTATGGAAGAACAGAGGGGGCTCCGAGCAGAGAAGGTCGCGGATCAGGCCCCCGAAGCTGGCCGACATGACTCCCATCAGGACGGCAATCAGCGGCGAGGCCCCGACCGCCACCGCCTTCTGGGTCCCCGTGACGGCAAAAAGGGCGAGGCCCAGGGCGTCGGCCCAGAGCAGAAGGCTCCAGCGGGAATGGAAGAAGCGGGCCAACCAGAACGTGGACAGCGCCGCCACCGCGCCGGCAACCAAATAGCGGCTGTCGACGATCCAGAACACCGGTTGATCCAGCAACAGATCACGTAGCGTGCCGCCGCCAATGCCGGTGGCGGTGCCCACCACGACGAAACCGAAGGGGTCCATCTCCTTGCGGGCGGCCACCAGGGCGCCGGTGATCGCGAAGACCGCCACGCCGGTCAGTTCGAAGAAGGCCAGGAAACTTTGCGGCACCGCGGGTTCCATAAGGGCTATTCCCGTCCGGCCGAGGCGCGCCGCAGGCGGTCGTTGATGGCCAGCCCCAGGCCGTGGTCGGGAATGGGGCGCACCGCGATGCCGACGAAGGCGCCACCGTCCAGGCGGCGCAGCATGGCGAAAAGGTTGGCTGCGGCTTCCGTCAAGTCGCCCGACGGGCTGAGGTTGAGAATGGCGTCGGCCGGCGCCGGCCCGAAGGCCAGAAGAGCCTCGCCTTCACCGGCACAGCAGGCGTTGATGCGCAACGGCAGCCGTGGCGCATAGTGGCGGCGCGACATGCCGGGCGAACGGGGGACATCGTCCCGACCGGCGGTGGCCACGGGGCCGACCAGGGCCGCGATGGCCTCCGACGTCACTCCGCCCGGCCGAAGGAGTACGGGCCGTACGCCGGTCAGGTCGAGGACCGTGGATTCCAACCCGATCCGGCAGGAGCCTCCGTCCAGGATCAACTCGATCCGGTCGCCCAGGGATTCGGCCACGTGGGCCGCGGTGGTCGGGCTGACTTCCTCGGAACGGTTGGCGCTGGGGGCGGCCAAGGGCAGACCGGCGGCCTGCAACAGTTCCAGGGCCACCGGATGGGCCGGAACCCGGACCGCCAACGTGTCGAGTCCGGCCCCCGCCAACAAGGAAACCGGGCAGTCGGTACGGCGCGGCAGAACCAAGGTAAGGGGGCCGGGCCAAAAGGTTTCCGCCAGCCGGCGGGCGCGGTCGTCGAAGGCGACCAGGGATTCGGCGGCCTCTTTCGTTGGCAAGTGGACTATCAGGGGATTGAAGCGGGGCCGATCCTTGGCGGCGAAGATGGCAGCCACGGCGGAATCGCGGGTCGCGTCCCCACCCAGGCCGTAGACGGTTTCGGTGGGAAAAGCCACCGGGCGTCCGGCGCGGATCAAGCCCGCGGCTTCGGCGATGGACTCCGGGGTGGCGGGGACGATCCGGGGACGCTTCATGGGGCTCCTGCAACGGAAAGAGCCGTCGCGCATGGGGGCGACGGCTCTTTAACCTCTATTACGACGGCCCGGCCCCTCACAAGGGGGAGATCCGGAGACCGAAGTCACCTCACAGGAGTGAGGCGGCTAATGCGCTTGCCGGATAACCGGCTGTGCTGCTCTGCACTTACGGGGAATTTCGCTATTCCTGCAGTTCCCCGCGACAAGAATATTCATACCAAATTCGGGCAGGAAAGGCAAGAAAATTCCGCTAGAATTCGCAATGATGTCGCCATGCCGTCCCCAAGCCGTCTTGATCGGGAGGGGCATGTCCCGCGAAATTCGTGCGTGCCTTTCCGGCCGGGGTGGGTTAGAACGCCACCCCATCGTCGGGGTGCAGAACGGATGGACGCTTTCCTGCAATTTCTGTTGTCGGGAATCACCAACGGGGCCGTCTATGCCCTGGTGGCGCTCGGCTTTTCCATCATCTACAACGCCAGCCACGTGATCAACTTCGCCCAGGGCGAGTTCGTCATGCTGGGCGGCATGGCGACCGTGGCCTTCATGGGCCTGGGGCTGCCCATGCCCGTCGCCATCCTGCTGGCGGTGGCCGTATCGGTGCTGATCGGCCTGGCGTTGGAGAAGTTGGCCATCGAACCCGTGAAGGAAGGCTCGGTGGTGACTCTGATCATCATCACCATCGGCGCCTCCATCTTCCTGCGCGGCTTGGTGCAGGTGGTGCTCGACAAGGAATTTCATCGCCTGCCGGCCTTTTCCGGCGAGACCGCCATTCCCATCGGCGGCGCCGCCATCTTGCCACAGAACCTCTGGGTGCTGGGCGGAACGGCGGTAATCGTGGTGGCGTTGTGGCGTTTCTTCGACCACACCCTGATGGGCAAGGCCATGCTCGCCACCTCCTTCAACAAGTTCGCTGCGCAATTGGTTGGGATCGATACCCGGCGGGTTTTGCTGCTGAGCTTCGGCCTTTCGGCCCTGCTGGGCGCCGTGGGTGGCATCCTGGTCGCTCCCATCACCAACACCTACTACGAGATCGGCATCATGCTGGGCCTCAAGGGCTTCTGCGCCGCCATTCTGGGCGGCCTGGGGCGGTCTTGGGGGGCGGTGGCGGGCGGCATCGTCCTGGGGGTGATCGAGGCTTTCGGTGCCGGATACCTGTCGTCGGAATACAAGGACGCCATGGCCTTCGTCTTGATCCTGCTGGTACTGTTCTTCATGCCCAACGGCCTGTTCGGTCGCCGCGACGCGGAGCGGGTCTGATGGATCGCCTGCGTTCTCCCCGTACCGGCGGACTGCTTGCCCTGGCCCTGTTCCTGGCCGTCATCCCTCTGTTCCTGCCCAACAGCTTCTATTTCGAGGTGGCGGTGCGGGCCGGCCTGAACGCCATCGTCTGCATCGGCCTCAACCTGCTGATCGGCTACGCCGGCCAGATCAGCCTGGGCCACGCCGGGTTCTTGGGCATCGGGGCCTATACCTCGGCCATCCTGACCGCTTCCTATGGCTGGCCGCCGCTGGCCGCCATGGCGGTCGGCGCGACGCTGGCCGGCCTTCTGGCCTTCGTCGTGGCCCGCCCGGTGCTCAAGTTGAAGGGGCATTACCTGGCCATGGCGACCCTGGGCCTGGGTATCATCATCGCCATCGTGATCAATTCGGAATCCGGGCTTACCGGCGGGCCCGATGGCATGAGCCTGGAATCCCTGTATCTGTTCGGCCTCAAGGTGAAGGGCGAGAAGGCCTGGTACGGGCTCGTCGGGGTCCTGCTGTTGGCCACGGCCTGGCTGGCGCTCAACCTGATCGAGTCGCCCATCGGACGGGCGCTCAGGGCCATTCACGGCTCCGAGGTCGGGGCCCAGGTCGTGGGGGTGGATACCACCCGCTACAAGGTTCTGGTCTTCACCCTGTCGGCGGTGTTGGCTTCCCTGGCCGGTAGCCTGGGGGCTCATTACGGCGGCTTCGTGTCGCCCTCGGGCGTCGGTTTCATCAAATCCATCGAACTTGTGACCATGGTGGTCCTTGGCGGCATGGCTTCGACTTTCGGCGCCGTGGTGGGGGCGGTGCTGCTGACGGTCCTGCCGCAGTTGCTTACCGCGTTGCACGACTACGAACATATGGTCTTCGGGGCCATCCTGATGCTGACCATGATCTTCATGCCCAGGGGCCTGGTACCCACTCTGGTCGGACTGTTCGCCGGCCGCAAGGACGAGGGGGAGGGCGCGCCGTGACCGTGCTGCGCGTCGAGGGCATCGGCAAGGAGTTCGGCGGCGTCCATGCCGTCGATGACCTGAGCTTCACCATCAAGCGGGGCGACATCCATTCGATCATCGGTCCCAACGGGGCGGGCAAGACCACCCTGTTCAACCTGATTACCGGGGTCTACACGCCGACCGCGGGCCGTGTCTTCTTCGAGGATCTGCCTATCGAGGGGCTGGCGCCGCACGAACTGGCGGCACGCGGAATGTCGCGCACCTTCCAGAATCTCCAGGTCTTCTTCAACATGACGGCGGTGGAGAACGTCATGGTGGGTATGCACTTGCACCTGGACCGGCGTTTCCTGCCCGCCCTGTTCCGTCTGGGGGGCATGGAACGGCGCGAGCGCGAGGCCCGCGAGGAAGCCCGCGAACTGATGCGCTTCGTGGGCCTTGGCGCCTTCCTGGACGCCCATGCCTCGGCCATGCCCTACGGCGCGCTCAAGCGCCTGGAGATAGCGCGCGCCCTGGCGGCAAAGCCGCGACTGCTGCTGCTTGACGAACCGGCGGCGGGCCTGAACGCCTCCGAGACCCAGGCGATCGACGAGTTGATCCGCAAGGTCTCGGAGACCGGTATCACGGTGGTCCTGGTGGAACATGACATGCGCTTGGTGATGGGCATCTCGGACCATATCCTGGTGCTCGACAACGGCCGCAAGTTGGGCGAGGGCAAGGCGGCCGAAGTGCGGGCCGATCCCAAGGTGATCGCCGCCTATCTGGGCGCCATGAAGCTGGGCGTGGAGGCCCTGCATGAGCATTGATCCCGTCCCCATGCTGGACGTGCGCGGGCTGGACGTCCATTACGGGCGCATCCAGGCGCTCCGCGCCATCGATCTGCATATCGGCAAGGGCGAACTGATCGCTCTGGTGGGGTCCAACGGGGCGGGAAAGTCGACCCTGCTGCGCGCCATTTCGGGGATACAGCCGCCTTCCAAGGGTGACATCCTGTTCGAGGGCAAGAGCATTCTCCGCATGGCGGCGGACGAGCGGGTGCGGCTCGGCATCTCCCAGGTGCCGGAAGCACGGCAGGTCTTCGCGCCGATGAGCGTCGAGGACAACCTGTTGCTGGGGGGATTTACCCGGCCGCGCGGCGAGTCGGCAGAAGACCTGGACCGCATGTACGCCATGTTTCCGGCTCTAAAGACCAAGCGCCGGCAGGCGGCCGGCACGTTGTCGGGCGGGCAGCAGCAGATGTTGGCCGTGGGCCGCGCCCTGATGGCCCGGCCGCGCCTCTTGCTGCTCGATGAGCCGAGCATGGGGCTGGCCCCCAATCTGAAGGACGAGACCTTCGTCACCATCGAGCGCCTGCGCGACGAGGGAACGACGGTCTTCCTGGTGGAACAGAACGCCTCGTCGGCGCTGGCCATCGCCGATCGCGCCTATGTGCTGGAAACCGGCCGCGTCACCCTGAGCGGCACCGGCCAGAACCTGCTCGGCGACGACCAGGTCCGTGCGGCCTACCTGGGGATGTAGGCCTCCGCCACCCTCTCCGGCGGCAGGAGAACGGTGACTGTGGTGCCAAGGCCGACTTGGCTTTCCATGAGCAGGCGGCCGCCGTGGGCTTCGGTCAGGCGGCGGGCCAGCGGCAGGCCCAGGCCGGCGCCTTCGTATTTGCGGGCCAACGAACCGTCCACTTGGCCGAAGGTGGAAAGGGCCGTCTCGATGTCTTCGGGGGCGATGCCGATGCCTGTGTCGGCGACGCGGAAGGCGAACCAGCCATCCTTTTCCACGCCGGCAGACAAGGTGATGCGGCCGCCCTCGGGAGTGAACTTGACCGCGTTGGTCAGCAGGTTGAGCAGCACCTGCTTGATGCGCCGTTCGTCGCCATTGATGCGGGGCAGGGGCTCGGCCAACTCCAATTTCAGGGCGAGGCCGGCGTTGGTGGCACGGGAACGCACGAGCCCGAGGCAGAATTCGCCGATATCGGCCACGTCGAGGGGCCGGTCGTCCAGGTCCAGCTCCTGGATCTCCAGGCGCGAGACGTCCAGGATGTCGTTGATCAGGTCCAGAAGGTGGCGGCCCGAGTCGTTGATGTCCTTGGCGTATTCCAGATATTCCGGCCGGCCCAGGGGGCCGAAGATCTGGCCCGACATGAGATCGGAAAAGCCGATGATGGCGTTGAGCGGCGTGCGCAGTTCGTGGCTCATGTTGGCAAGGAACTCGGTCTTCGTGCGGTTGGCGTACTCGGCCTGCTCCTTGGCCTCGCGCAAGGCTTGTTCGGCCGCCTTGCGCTCGGTGATGTCCTCCTTGACCGCGATGTAATGGGTGACCTCGCCGGCCCGGTCCTTGACCGGGGAGATGGAAGCGAATTCCCAGAACAGGCTGCCGTCCTTGCGCCGGTTGTGCAACTCGCCCCGCCATTCGCCGCCGGCGGCGACGGTCTTCCAGAGTTCCCGATAGGCGTCTTCTGGCATGTCGCCGGATTTCAGGAAGGCCGGCGTCTGGCCCTGGATTTCCGCCATTCCATATCCGGTCACCGTCTCGAACTTGGGGTTCACGTACTCGATGCGGCCGCCCCTGTCGGTAATCATGATGGAGACCGGGCTCTGTTCCACGGCTCGCGTCAGCTTGCGCCGGGCGTCCTCGGCGGCGCGGTGGGCGCTCACGTCGCGGATGAAGGCGGTGAACAGCCGCTGATCCTCGATTTGGATCGCCGCCACCGCCAGTTCGATGGGGAATTCGCTGCCGTCGGCACGGCGGGCGTGCAATTCCACCCGGCGTCCGAGCAGGCGGCCGGTGCCGCTCTTCTGGAATTCCTCCAGGCCGCGCCGGTGCCGTTCGCGGAAGCGGTCCGGGACGATCAGGTCCGCCACGTCGCGGCCGACCGCGGCTTCCGCTTCGATGCCGAACAGGGATTGGGCCGAGGGGCTGAACTCGACGATCCGGCCTTGGGCGTCGATGGTGACGATGGCATCCAACGCGCTGTCCAGAATGCCGCGCAGGCGCCTTTCGGTGTTCTGCTGGTTCTGCATCTCGTGGCGTACTTGGCGCACCAGGGGCCGGAAGACCCCGGCCGCCGACAGCAGCAGGATCAGGAGGGTCAGGCCCAGGATCGTCTGGGCTCCGCGTTTCAGGTTGAGAACGGTGTCGTCGGCCTCCTGCTGGTAGCGCCGTACCACGGAATCCAGATTGGGCAACAGGTTCCATGAACTGGTCAGATGCACATCCAGGAGGTGCAGGTTGTGGGCCAAGCGGTCGGGGTCGTCTTCGACGGCAAGGTGGCGGGAGTGCTCGATGAAGGTCCTGAGTACGCTGTCCAATTCCATGGGAGGCTGGAAATACATGTTCCAGACCTCGGGGGAAGGGCGGCCCGGCAGCTTCATGGCCGGACTGCCTTTGATCAGCCCCTCGTGGGAAGCCTCCATCAGGTTGATGGCGTCCAGCATGCCTGACCGCAGATGCATGCGTTCCTCGTCGCGCCGGCTCTCGGCGTAGTTCTTCGCCAGCAGGGCGATGCGCTGGGACAGCATGCGCTGGCGGCCGGCCACGTTGACCTGGGCGGCGGCGCCTTCCTGGCGCCGGGCCAGTTCGTCCAACAGCAGGAACGATGCCAGGGCCAGCGCTGCGATGCAGCCCAGCACGACCCCATAGCGCAGCGTGATCCGCCACGTCAGGCGTTCCTTGGTATCCATGGACGTCCCTGTTCGCGCCGCGGTAGGTCCGCGGTCGTTGATCCTACAGTGTTAGTGCGGGAGGGGCGCGGATTCCAGCGGAAATCGCGTCAGGACGGGCGAATCGTTCGTTCCGGCGGGAAACGGACCGTCACACGGGTGCCGATGCCTGGCGCGCTCTCCAGAACCAGGGAGCCGCCGTGCAGTTCAGCCAGGTTCTTGCTGAGCGGCAAACCCAGGCCGGCCCCTTCGTATTTGCGGGCCAGGGTGCCGTCCACCTGTCCGAATGGCGAGAGCGCGGTCGCGATGTCGCCGGTGGCGATGCCGATGCCGGTATCCTCCACGGCGAATACGATGGCGCCTTCCTCGTCCAGTCTTGCCGACAGGGCGATGTTGCCGCCCTCGGGGGTGAACTTGACCGCGTTGCCCAAAAGATTGATGAGGATCTGCTTGACCTTGCGCTCGTCGGCGTTCAGGCCGGGCAGGCCGGACGGTGTGACGACCGTCAGGGTCAGACTGGCGTTGCGGGCCCGCTCCTCGATCAGGCGGCGGCAGGTGCCGACCACCTGGAGCACGTCGACGGGCCGTTCGTGCAGGCGCAGTTCGCCGGTCTCGATGCGGGCGATGTCCAGAAGGTCGTTGATCAGGTCCAACAGGTGCTTGCCGGAGTCGTTTATGTCCCGGACGTATTCCCGGTACTGGGGGGCGCCGACCGGCCCGAAGACCTCGCTCATGACCAAGTCGGAAAAGCCGATGATGGAATTGAGCGGCGTACGGAGTTCGTGGCTCATGTTGGCCAGGAACTCGGTCTTGGCGCGGTTGGCGAATTCAGCCTGTTCCTTGGCTTGGTGGAGAGCGCGCTCGGTTTGCTTGCGTTCCGAGATGTCTTCCTTGACGGCGATGAAGTGGGTGACGGTGCCGTCGGCGGCACGGATGGGCGAGATGGAGGCCGATTCCCAGTAGAGTTCGCCGCTCTTGCGGCGGTTGTGGAATTCGCCGCGCCAAGTTTCGCCGGCGCGCAGGGCGTCCCACATGGCTAGGTAGTCGTCGGGCG
Organism: Magnetospirillum sp. WYHS-4; assembly: GCA_039908345.1. Classification (NCBI taxonomy): domain Bacteria; kingdom Pseudomonadati; phylum Pseudomonadota; class Alphaproteobacteria; order Rhodospirillales; family Rhodospirillaceae; genus Magnetospirillum; species Magnetospirillum sp. WYHS-4. Next base: position 3,782 of record JAMOBD010000040.1, on the reverse strand, counting down.
AGGTCTCGCCGGACTTGAGTATCCTTGGATTGTTCCCCAGGGCCTCGTCCTCGCTGTAGCCGGAAACCTCGGTGAACTTGGGGTTCACGTACTGGATGGTGCCCTGGGTGTCGGTGATGACCACCGAGACCGGGCTCTGTTCGACGGCGCGCGACAACTGGCGCAGGCGATCCTCGGTGCGCCGCCTTTCGGAAATATCGCGGATGATGGCGGTGAAATAACGCTCACCCCGCGTCGACCAAGTGGACAGGGAGAGTTCCACCGGAAACTCGCCGCCGTCCTTACGCCGGCCGTACAGTTCGGCCGTGCCGCCGATCAAGGTGCCGCTGCCGTCGGCCGAGGCCCGCGCCATGCCGCGGGCATGGGCCTCGCGGTAGCGTTCGGGGATGATGGCGTCCAACGGTTGGCCGATCATCTCGTCCAGGCCGTGGCCGAACAGGCGCTCGGCGGCCCGGTTCCAGAAAACGACTCTGCCGGCATGGTCGGCCGAGATGATGGCGTCGTTGGCCGAATCGGCAACGGCGCGGAAGCGTTCCTCGTTGGCGCGGATCGCTTCCTCGGAACGGTTGCGTTCCAATTCCGCGGCGGCCCGCACCGCGAAGATCTGCAACAGCGAGACAGCCAGTTCCGAGTCCGCAATGGGCTTGGTGTCCAGCACCACCAGGATGCCCAGCGGCCGGCCGGAGGAATCGAACAGCGGTGTTCCGACATAGCTTTCCACGCCCATCTGCACCAGGACGCGGTCCTGGGGGAAGTCGTCCTTGACCCCCTTGGGGAAGACGCAGGTCTTCTTGCCGACCACCTCGTTGCATGGTGTGCCGTCGAGCCGGTACTGGAAGTTGGGCCGCGGCGTGCGGCCGCCCTGTACCGCAATGGTGCGGATGGAAGGTGGAAGTTCGTCGATCAACTCGCCGACGAAGGCATATTCGACCTCCAGGGTTTCCGCCAGATAGGCTACCAGCGAGTGGAAGAAGCTCTCCCCCACCTTGCCCGACAGGCCCTCGGCGACGGTACGCAGCAATTCAGCCGAGCGTTTGGCCTCCGTGATGTCACTCATTACCGTCTGTTGGGCCGGTTCCCCATACAGAGTGGTCGATGTCGTGGCTGCGCTGACGTCGATCTCGTCACCGTCCAGCCGCACCATGTGCAGGTCGGCGGCGGGCAAGCCGCTCGCCCCTTCCCACAGGACCTTGAGACGGCCCGCCACCTGCTTTTGGTCTTGCGGATGGACCAGGCAGAGCACACCGATGTTGACCAAGTCCTCCGGCGTCCGGGCTCCCAGCAAGGTGGCGGCGGCTTGGTTGGCGTAGGCGATGACGCCGCGCTTGTGTACCACGATGGCGGTGGGGGACATCTCGACCAGGCTGCGGTACCGTTGCTCGCTTTCCGCCAGGGCGCGACGACCGGCAGCTTCGCGCTGTTCGGCCTGGATGGCTACCAGGGCGGTGATGCCCAGGGCCAAACCGGCCACCAGGACGGAGAAGATGACGAACTCCCACTGCTGGGAGACGAGGCCCGGACCGCTCCCGAACATCACCGGCCCGAACATGGGCTCCAGCCAGAATTCCCAAGTCGTCGCCAGGATGACGACGGTCAGGAACGCCAGTATGGCCAAGCCGAAAATTCTGCGGGTATCCATAGGGGCCTCTCTATCCCGAGCGCGATCATAAAGGCTTCAGGAGAAGCGGTCCATGCCCAGTCCGGCAAGATCGATCTCGGGTTCGCGGCCGGCCAGCAGGTCGGCCATCGCCCGGCCTGAGCCGCAGGCCATGGTCCATCCCAGGGTGCCATGGCCGGTATCGAGGAACAGGTTGCGCAAGCGAGTGGCACCCAGGATGGGCACGCTGTCCGGGGTCTTGGGGCGGAGTCCTGTCCAGAGGGTTGCCCGTGCCGGGTCGGCGCAGCCGGGGAACAGATCGAGGGCTTGGTTCAGGACCAAGCGGGCGCGGGTCTCGTTCAACGAGGTGTCCCAACCGGTCATCTCGGCGGTCCCGGCTACCCGGAGATTCTCGCCCAGGCGGCTGAAGACCAGCTTGTGCTCGTCATCGGTCAGGCTGAGGGTCGGCGCCAAGTCGGGCCGCGCCAGCGGCAGGGTGACCGAATAGCCCTTGGCGGGGTATATGGGCAGGGGTAGCCCCAGGGGGCGGAGAAGCAAAGGACTGTAGCTTCCCAGCGCCACCAGATAGCGGTCGGCGGTCAGAATTCCGGCGTCGGTGGCGATGCCCGTTATCCGGTCGCCTTCCCGCGCCAGGCCCCGGATAGTCACGCCATGGCGGAAGACTACCCCCAGGCCAGCCGCCAGATCGGCCAGGCGGCGGGTGAAGAGGTGGGCATCGCCGCTTTCGTCGTCGGGGCTGAAGATACCGCCCGCCAGTTGATTGCGGACGAGGGCGAGGGTCGGTTCCAGGGCGATGCAGGCATCGACGTCGACCGTCTCGCGGCGGCAACCAAGGTCGGCCATCAGGCCGACCTGGCGGGCCGCGTGGTCGTATTCCTGGGGGTCGCGGTAGAAATGGAGGATGCCGGCGGTGCGCTGATCGTAGGCGATGCCGGTTTCGGCGCGCAGTTCCGCCAGGCAGGTGCGGCTATAGAGGGCGACGCGCAGGGTCCGCTCGATATTGATCCGGGCCCGCGCGGCCGGGCAATTCGCCAGGAAACGCAGCCCCCAGGCCCAGAGCGCCGGATCAAGTCGGAGGTGGAAGAGCAGGGGAGCGTCCTTGCGGCCCATCCACTTCAGGATCTTGCGCGGCGTGTCCGGATTCGCCCATGGTTCGGCGTGGCTGGCCGAGATCTGGCCGCCGTTGGCGAAGCTGGTCTCCAGGGCAGGCCCGGGCTGGCGGTCGACGACCTCCACCTCCAGGCCGTGCCGGGCCAGGTAATAGGCCGCCGCCACGCCCACCACGCCCGCACCGAGTACCAGGACCTTCACGTCGCTTCTCTCCCTTCGTTGCAGGGACTTATAGAGCGAACGCGCGGTTTCGGGTAGGCTTTCCCCATGATCGGGGTCGAGCTGCTTTCCGTCGCCGAGATGTACAAGGCCGACGCCGCGGCGGCGGCCGGTGGCGTGTCGTCCCTCGATCTGATGGAGGCGGCGGGAATGGCGGTCTTCCGCGAAATCCGCCGGCGTTGGAGCCCCCGCGCGGTGGCTGTGCTCTGCGGCCCCGGCAACAACGGGGGCGACGGGTTCGTCGTCGCCCGGCTTTTGGAGGCGGCAGGCTGGCCGGTGCGCCTCGCCTTGCTGGGCGGGCGCGAACGTCTCAAGGGCGACGCGGCGGTCAACGCCGGACGCTGGCGGGGGCCGGTGGAATCTCTGGGGCCGGAAATTCTGGCAGACCGTCCGCTGGTGGTCGACGCCCTGTTCGGTGCCGGCCTCGCCCGCCCGCTCGGCGGGGCGGCGCGGCTTGCGGTGGAACGCATCGATGCCGAATCCCTGGACTGCGTCGCCATCGACATCCCCAGCGGCGTCGAAGGCGACGGCGGCGCCGTGCTGGGGGCCGCCCCGCCTTGCCGCCTGACCGTCACCTTCTTTCGCGCCAAGCCCGGCCATTTCCTGTTGCCGGGCCGCGATCTTTGCGGCGAACTGGTCGTGGCCGACATCGGCATTCCCGAGGCCGTGCTGGAGGGTATCGGAGCGGGGACCTTCCTCAACGAGCCCGTCCTCTGGCGCAAGGTCTACCTTTGGCCGGATTCCGGCAGCCACAAGTACCGGCGCGGCCATGCCGTGGTGCTGGGCGGGGCGCAGATGACCGGCGCCGCCCGTCTGGCCGCCGCCGGGGCCCGGC
>JAMOBD010000039.1 GCA_039908345.1 Magnetospirillum sp. WYHS-4 | reverse complement strand
GTGATTTCGACGCTGGACGTGGTGAGCGTGTAGGTCGCCCCGCCCTCGCCGGCGATCGTCAGCTTGGACACGTCCACGTCGTTGGTGGCGCCCGACAGCTTCAGGAACCCGGTGCCCGTTACCGCCAGGGCTCCCGTCGAGGCATTGTAGGTGGCCGACGTGATGGTCGGCGTCGTCGGGTTGGACACCGTCACCGCGTTGGTGGCGTCGGAGATATCGGCGTTGCCGATCACCGTGTTCCAGTTGTCGGCGGCCGCGATGTTGTAGGTGGTGCCGCCGGTCGACGACGTGCCGGTCTTGTTGAGGATCTGGTGCAGCGCCGCCTGGTCGGTGCCGTTCAGGGTCACCGAGAAGGTGGTGGCGTCGGTGATTTCGACGTCCGAGGTGGTCAGGGTATGGGTGGCCCCGCCCTCGCCGGTCAGCGTCAGGGTGGAAACCGTGATGTCGTTGGTGACGCCGGAGGCCTTGACCAGATTGGAGCCGGTCACCGTCAGCACGCCGGTGGAGGCGTCGTAGGTGGCGTTGGTGACGGTGGGGGTCTGGACGTTGCTGACGGTGACGCCGTTGCCGGTGGTGTCGGCGTTGCCGGTGCCATGCCAATCCGCCGCACCGGCCAGATTGAAGGTGGTGCTGTCCACCGCGCTGGTGCCCGCCTTGTTCAGCAGGCCTTCCACGTTGAGCTGGTCGGTAGCGTTCAGCGTGATGGAAAAGGCGGTGGTGCTGGAAGCGGTGATCGCCCCGGTCTCGGTCAGGGTATAGATGGCCCCACCTTGGCCGGTCAGCGTCAGCTTGGTCTCGTCAATCGCCCCGCCATTGGTCAGGTTGGCGCCGGTGACCGACAGCACGTTGGTACTGGCGTCGTAGGTGGCCGAGGTGATCGAAGGGCCGGGCGCCTGGATGTTGGTCAGGGCGATGTCGTCGAAATCGATGGCGTATCCGCCGGCCGCCTGCGCCCCGACCGATCCGCCGCTCACCCACGTCAATGTAAAGCTGGAAATCGTCGTGAAATTAGTAGCGCTGCCGCTGGCTCCGACATTGATGGTCGGCGCCACTCCACCGGAGGCAACAGCGAAATCGTAGCTCCCTTTCGATGAGGTAATCCTCAGCGTCATGGGATCGGAATCTGCGTTCCATATTCTGAATGTAGATAAATCAAATGTATATCCAGTTATCGAAAATGTCATTGATGTCTCGTAGTCGGCGCCATAATTTGATGACAGCGTTCCAGATCCATTGATATCTGTCCCAGATGTATTGGCACTATCTTTGACATCGGTAACCGTTGATGCGATGGAGAGCGTGTATCCTGATTTTGTTTGCGACGCAGCTTTGCTATCGAGCCCGGACACACCCGTTTCGAAATCGAAGGTGACGTCGGCCGCGAAATATCCGGAATAGCCGGAAACCCCAATTTCCTGCCCCTCGATGAGACCGGATCGGGTTTCCAGCGCCCAGTTCGCCCCGCCGGTATCGTCGCGGGATGCCGCCACGTCTGCATGCGTAAGCTCCGCAATCTTCTCGACGAAGGCCCCGTCGGCGCCGATGGAACAGCCGTAAAGGAGAATGTCGCCATCGGCTGCCAGCGCCCCCCCGAGCGTGGACAGTTCGGCGGCCCGCGACTCCAGAGCGGCCATGTCCAGGCTCGCGGTTCCGACGATCAGGCGGCCATCGGAGCCATGGGACAGCACATGGATGGCGTCGTAGCCGGAATGGGCTTCCGCCCATTCGGCCATCTGCGCCAAGCCGTCGCGGCTGCCGTCCAGCACCACCACCTCGATACCGGGGGCGATGCCGTTCGCCAGGGACTGCCAATCGGCGACCGCGGAATCGACGAAGGCCACCTCGCGCCGCTCGCCCGCCGCGGCGGGCGCATCGGGCCCCTGGTCGGCCTGGGCGCCGTCGGGAGCCGGATCGGCGGCCGGCTGCGAAGCGGCCTGCTGCGCGGCGTCGGCCGCGGCGGCGCCGTCGAACATCATCCGGGGTTCCAGGGCCAAGCATCCGGCCAGCGGCGAACCCATCCTTGCGATAGCCATATCAGGCCTCCCGTCGCGAAACACGCTTCACCAAGCGGCATATCCCGGACTGGCTGTCCAGGATGGCGCAGCACCGGCATCATCCGTCTTCCCTTATTCCGACATTTGACAGGATACGGATAAACCTTGCGGCGCGCAACCGAAGAAAGATGATAAAAATCAACGGTTTTTCCCCGATCCATGTGACGAATTGCGACATGGAGCGCGCCATATCGGGTGCAATTCGCGACCATGCAACCGTCATGGCGAAATATTTTCTTATCGATTCCCTATTTACATATCATTTGTCAAATCAGACCCGGATAGCCGGTGGCTTGAACTGATTGAAATGCCAAGCCACGAAAACCTACAAGGATCGAACTCGCCTTGACCGTATTCCGTATTGCATGATAGCGAATAGTTTGCGCTTGTATTCATATACACTATCTAGGATGAACATTTGTCGGCAGACAGGTAGCGGCAAGGGTAGCCTGCACCACCCGTTCGAACATGGACAACGACCAGGAAAGGGAGACTTCGACATGATGGAAACGATTGACAGCCGCCCGGTTGCGCGCCGGGCAATCCGCACCGCCGTCGGCACCGCCGTGGCGATCGGGGGATTGGCGGCGGCGTCCGCGCCCGCCCTGGCCTGCGGGACGGACCCCTATATCGGCGAAATCTGCTACTTCGTGACGTCTTATTGCCCCCAGGGCTACACGCTGGCGGCGGGCCAGCAGATGGACATCCGGTCGAACGCGGCGCTGTACTCCCTTATGGGCACCAGGTTCGGGGGGGATGGCGTCAACAACTTCAACCTGCCCGATCTGCGGGGCCGCGCGGCCGTCGGCGCCGGCACGGGAGCCGGCCTGCCCACCGTCACGGTAGGGCTGAAGGTCGGCGCGCCCTCGGTGACCCTGACCAACGCCCAGACGCCCCTGGTGCCCCATGCCCACACCGCGACCTTCACCGGAACCGGCGGCGGCGGCGGAACCGCCGGCCAGGCCAGCGGCCCCGTGTCGATCCCGGTGACCGGCTCCCTGGCGTCCCAGAACGTCTCGGTCTCCGGCAATGTAAAGATTGCCAGCAGTTCCACGACAAGCGGTACTTCCGGTGTTACCCCCAATGCCGTCCTGGTCAAGGGAGGGCCGACGGTGAATATTTATGGGGCGTCGTCATCGTTCACCGCCGACACCAACATCGGGCCTCAGCAGACCTTCAGCGGCACGCTCCCTTCCACCAACTTCTCCGGCACGGCCTCGGGTACCGTGACCCTGCCGGTCACCGGCGGCGGGGGCGGCATCACCGGCGGAACCGTGACCATCGCCCCGGCCGGGCAGGCAGCCAGCAGCGCCGTGCCCACCGTCTCGCCCGGCCTCGGCATGACGGTCTGCATCGTCACCAGCGGCATCTACCCGGTAAACCCGAACTGACGCCGTTCCTTCCGGCGCACGAGCGTTTCCCCCTCCCACTCGCGGGAGGGGGCCGTCCGTCGGCGATCATGCTGTCGTCGGCAGGCGGCACCCGATAGCCTGCATCAGACGGGCACCGGCACCTTGCCCTTGGGGCGCTTGGCGGGAAGGGTCGTCTCGCCGGGCTTCGGATAATCGAAGCGAAGCCTGCCGCCGTCGTCCAAGTGGATGACGACGGCGCCGCCTTTGGCCAGCTTGCCGAACAGAAGTTCCTCGGCCAGCGGCTTCTTGATGTGTTCCTGGATGACGCGGGCCAGCGGCCGGGCGCCGTAGGTCTTGTCGTAGCCCTTCTTCGCCAGCCATTCCCGGGCGCCGTCGGTCAGTTCGATGATGACGTTGCGGTCGCCCAACTGGGCTTCGAGTTGCAGGACGAACTTGTCGACCACCTTTCCCACCACCTCGGGCGACAGGGCGGCGAAACCGATCGTCGCGTCCAGGCGGTTGCGGAATTCCGGGGTGAACAGACGCTCGATGGCTTCCTTGTCGTCGCCTTCGCGGGCCTCGCGCTCGAAGCCGATGGCCGCCTTGGCCATGTCGGAGGCACCGGCGTTGGTGGTCATGATGAGAATGACGTTGCGGAAGTCCACCGACTTGCCGTTGTGGTCGGTGAGCTTGCCGTGGTCCATGACCTGCAGAAGGATGTTGAACAGGTCCGGATGGGCCTTCTCGATCTCGTCCAGCAGCAGCACCGCGTGGGGTTGCTGGTCGATGGCGTCGGTCAGAAGGCCGCCCTGGTCGAAGCCCACGTAGCCGGGCGGCGCGCCGATCAGGCGCGAGATGGAATGGCGTTCCATGTATTCCGACATGTCGAAGCGCACCAGTTCGACCCCCAGGGTCCTGGCGAGCTGGCGGGCGACCTCGGTCTTGCCGACGCCGGTAGGGCCCGAAAACAGATAGCTGCCGATGGGCTTTTCCGGTTCGCGCAGGCCGGCGCGGGCCAGCTTGATGGCGGAGGCCAGAGCGTCGATCGCCTTGTCCTGGCCGAAGACGGCGGCCTTCAGGTCGACGTCCAGGTTGCGCAGTACTTGGCGGTCGTCGGTGGACACGCTCTTGGACGGGATGCGGGCCAGGGTCGCCACCACGGCTTCCACGTCCTTCACGGTCACCGTCTTGCGGCGCCGGGCCTCGGGCAGCAGCATGCGCGACGCGCCCACCTCGTCGATCACGTCGATGGCCTTGTCGGGCAGCTTGCGGTCGTTGATATAGCGCGACGCCAAGTCGACCGCCGCCTTCAGGGCCTCGTTGGTGTAGCGCACCTTGTGATGCTTCTCGAAATAGGGCTTGAGCCCGTGCAGGATCTTGACCGTGTCCTCGACGGAAGGTTCGTGGATATCGATCTTCTGGAAGCGCCGCACCAGGGCACGGTCCTTCTCGAAGTGGTTGCGGTATTCCTTGTAGGTGGTCGAGCCCATGCAGCGCAGGGCTCCCGACTGCAGCGACGGCTTGAGGATGTTGGAGGCGTCCATGGACCCGCCCGAGGTGGCGCCGGCCCCGATCACCGTATGGATTTCGTCGATGAACATGATGGCGCCCGGGGTTTCCTCCAGGGCCTTGATGACGCCCTTCAGGCGTTCCTCGAAGTCGCCGCGATAGCGAGTGCCGGCCAGCAACGTTCCCATGTCGAGCGAGTAGATGACGGCATCCCCGAGGACTTCCGGCACCTCCTTCCGCACGATGCGCCGCGCCAGCCCCTCGGCGATGGCCGTCTTGCCCACCCCCGGATCGCCCACGTAGAGCGGGTTGTTCTTGTTGCGCCGGCAAAGCACCTGGATGGTGCGGTCGATTTCCTTGTCGCGGCCGATCAGCGGGTCGATGCGGCCCTGGCGGGCCTTCTCGTTCAGGTTGACGCAATAGGTCTCAAGAGCCTCGGCTCCCTTGCGCACCACCTTTTCGCCCTGGGCGTCGGCGTCGGCCCCCTGGGGTGGCCGGGCGGCGGCTTCCACGCCGGCCTTGGTCAGGCCGTGCGAGATGTAGTTGACCGCGTCCAGGCGTGTCATGTCCTGCATCTGCAGGAAATAGACGGCATGGGACTCCCGCTCGGGGAACAGGGCGACCACCACCGAGGCGCCGGTCACCTCCTCCCGCCCTGCCGACTGGACATGGATCACGGCGCGCTGGATGACCCGTTGGAAACCGGCGGTCGGGCGCGGATCGCCGGTATTGACACTGGCTATGCCGTCCTGCTGGTGGTCGAGGAAATCGACCAGATCGCCCCGCAGGCGGTCGGGATCGACATGGCAGCCCCGGAGCACCGCCAGGGCGTCGGGATCGTCCACAAGGGCCAGCAGCAAGTGTTCCAGGGTCACGTATTCGTGGCGGCGCTCACCGGCCAGGGCCAGGGCGCGGTGCAGGGTCTGCTCCAGGTTCCGCGACAGCATGGTCAGTCGTCCTTGTCCTGGCCGTCCTTTTCGAGGGTGCATTGCAGGGGATGCTGGTTCTTGCGGGCCAGCTCGATCACCTGGTTGGCTTTGGTCTCGGCCACCTCGTAGGTATAGACCCCGGCGACGCCCACCCCCCGATGATGGACATGCAGCATGATGCGGGTCGCCTCCTCGGCGGTCTTGGAGAAGAAGCGCTCCAGCACCAGGACGACGAAATCCATCGGCGTGAAGTCGTCGTTCAGCAGCAGCACCTTGTACATGGACGGCTTCTTGGTCTTGGACCGGGCGCGGGTCACCACGCCGGTCTGTCCGTCCTCGTCGTAGCGCTTGTCGCTCATGCGCGGGGCTCTCCCTGTGATCCGGCTCCCCAAATATAGTCCCATTGCCGTGCCGGCAAAAGAGGGAGCCCGGCGAGGCGTTCGAACACCTCGCCGGGCCCCTCGCGGAGAGGGATTGCCCGGGGCTGGCCTATTCCGCCGCCACCGGCGGCAGTTGGCTCATCGCCTCGTCGAGGGCCTCGGCATCGTAGGCGTGGTCCTGCAGCTTGCCGGCGAAGTAGTCCGTATAGGCCTGCATGTCGAAGTGACCGTGCCCGGACAGGCCGATCAGGATGGTGCGCGCCTGGCCCTCGGCCTTGCACTTCAGGGCCTCGTCGATGCCCACCTTGACCGCGTGGGTCGACTCGGGGGCGGGCACGATGCCCTCGGCGCGGGCGAACTGCACCCCGGCGGCGAAGCAGCCCAACTGATGTTCGGCGCGGGCCTCGATCAGACCCAGGTCGAGCACGTGGCTGACCAGCGGCGACATGCCGTGGTAGCGCAAGCCGCCGGCGTGGATGCCGGGCGGCATGAAGGTCGAGCCCAGGGTATGCATCTTGACCAAGGGCGTCAGGTGGGCGGTGTCGCCGAAGTCGTAGGCGAACTTGCCGCGCGTCATGGTCGGGCATGAAGCCGGCTCGACGGCGATGACGCGGGTCTTCTGGCCCTGCTTCAGGTTGCGCCCGATGAACGGGAAGGCGAGGCCGCCGAAATTGCTGCCGCCACCGGCGCAGCCCACTACGATGTCCGGATAGTCGCCGGCCATCTCCATCTGCTCCAGGGCCTCGATCCCGATCACCGTCTGGTGCAGCAGCACGTGGTTGAGCACGCTGCCCAGCGCATACTTGGTATCCGGGTTCTTGGCCGCCACCTCGACCGCCTCGGAGATGGCGATACCCAGGCTGCCGTTGCTGTCCGGGTGCCGGGCCAGGATGGCGCGGCCCGAATCGGTTTCCATGCTGGGGCTGGCGACGCAACGGGCGCCGTAGGTTTCCATCAGCGCGCGGCGGTAGGGCTTCTGCTGATAGCTGACCTTCACCATGAAGATGTCGACCTGCAGGCCGAACAGGGAACCGGCGAAGGCCAGCGAGGAACCCCACTGGCCGGCTCCGGTCTCGGTGGACAGACGCTTGGTGCCCGCTTGCCAGTTGTAGAAGGCCTGGGGCACGGCGGTGTTGGGCTTGTGGCTGCCGGACGGGCTGGTGCCTTCATACTTGTAGTAGATATGGGCAGGGGTATCGAGGACCCGTTCCAGGCGGCGCGCCCGATAGAGCGGCGCCGGCCGCCACAGGCGGTAGACCTCGCGCACCGGCTCGGGAATCTCGACCTCGCGTTCCTGGGTCACTTCCTGGGCGATCAGGGCCATGGGAAAGATGGGCGACAGGTCGTCGGGCCCGATGGGCTGCCCGGTTCCCGGATGCAGGACCGGCGCCAAGGGCTTGGGCAGGTCGGCGGCGATGTTGTACCAGGCCTTCGGAATGCGATCCTCGGGCAGGAGATATTTGGTGCTGTCGGTCATGGCGCTCCCCTCCGATGCTGTGGCTTTGGTTCGTATTACTAGCGTTTCCTCCGGGCGAATTCCAGGGGCTACGATATGGAAGGACAGCCCTTGTTCCTCTGGCTTCCGATTGTTGGCTTCCCCGACGTGGGGCGGCCTTGCAGGTAGACCGTCCGAAAAGCCCCGGCGCGCTCGCGCCCCAAGCCGGAAGCAACTTTCCCATGTTATCAGAGCCGCACCGGCACCCGCTTGCGGCCCCATTTGCCGGGCGGGCCGTCGAAGATGCCGGCGCAGGCGGTGCCGCATTTCCGGCAATGGCCGTCGGGAGTCAGGCGCCAGGCGGTGATCTCGTACCAGTCGCGCCCGATGACCTCGGTCCCGCAGCCCGGACAATAGGTGCCGTCCCCCGGCGGATAATGGACGTTGCCCACGTAGGCGTAGCGAACCCCGTGCCGGATCGCGATGTCGCGCGCCTTCACCAGGGTGGCGAGCGGCGTGCGAGGCAGGTCCAGCATCTTGTAGTCGGGATGGAAGGCGGAAAAATGCAAGGGCACGTCCGGTCCCAGGGCTTCCACCACCCAGGCGGCCAGTTCGTTCAATTCCGTCTCGCCGTCGTTCTCGCCGGGGATGACCAGGGTGGTGATCTCCACCCAGACCTTGGTTTCCTTGACCAGGTAGACCAGGGTCTCCTTCACCGCCTCCAGATGGGCGCTGCAAAGGCGCTGGTAGAAGGATTCCGTGAAGGCCTTGAGATCCACGTTGGCGGCGTCCATCCAGCGGTAGAACTCGGCGCGGGGCTCCGCCGAGATGTAGCCCGCCGTCACCGCCACGTTCTTGATGCCCTTCGCCCGGCAGGCCTGGGCCACGTCGATGGCGTACTCGAAGAAGATCGTGGGGTCGTTGTAGGTATAGGCGACGCTTCGGGAACCGGTCTTGAGCGCCGCCGCCGCGATGGTCTCGGGGCCGGCCTGGTTCTGCAGGCGGTCGAAGTCGCGGGCCTTCGAGATGTCCCAGTTCTGGCAGAAGCGGCAGGTCAGGTTGCAGCCCGCCGTGCCGAAGGACAGCACCGGCGTGCCCGGCAGGAAATGGTTGAGCGGCTTCTTCTCGATGGGGTCGATGCAAAAGCCGCTGGAGCGCCCGTAGGTGGTCAGCACCATATGGTCCCCGTGGCGGGCACGGACGAAGCATAGTCCCCGCTGTCCCTCCTTCAGCTTGCAGGCGCGCGGGCAGATATCGCACTGGATGCGGCCGTCCTCCAGGGCATGCCAGTGGCGGCCGGGATGCAGACTCTGTACGCCGTCCTCCAAGGTCGCATAACTTTCGCCTTCCGGCATGGCCACCTCCGAAAAACCGTCCTTTACAGGCCTGCCCGGCGGGATTACCTAGGATTCATATGGGAACGAAGGAAGGCCCATGACCATTGTACGCCAGTCGGCCGTTTCAGGCACTTTCTATCCGGGTACAGCCAAGCAGCTTGACGCCGCCGTGCGCGGCTACCTGGCGCAAGCGGGCGCCTGGGCCGGTCCGGTTCCCAAGGCCATCATCGCCCCCCATGCGGGCTACGTCTATTCAGGGCCGGTGGCCGCCAGCGCCTACGCCCGCCTGGTGCCGGCCAAGGGGCGGATCGCGCGGGTGGTGCTGCTGGGCCCCTGCCATCGGGTGCCGGTGCGTGGCTTGGCGGCCAGCGGCGCCGACGCCTTCGTCACCCCCCTGGGCCAGATCCCCGTAGACAAGGCGGCCATCCAGAGCGTCCTCGACCTGCCCCAGGTCCAGGTTTTCGACGCCACCCATGCCCTGGAACACAGCCTGGAAGTCCACCTGCCCTTCCTGCAGGAGGTTCTGGGGACCTTCGCCCTGGTTCCCTTCGTGGTGGGCTTCGCGAGCCCGGACGAGATCGCGGAGGTGCTGGAGCGCCTATGGGGCGGGCCGGAAACCCTGATCGTGGTCAGTTCCGATCTCAGTCACTACCTCGACTACGACAGCGCCCACCAGGTGGACGCGGAAACCTGCCGCGCCATCGAGACCTTCGACGGGGAGGCCATCCCCGAAGACGGCGCCTGCGGTCGCTTTCCGGTGCGCGGCCTGCTGGCGCTCGCCAAGCGGCGCCGCATGACCATCGAGACGGTGGATGTCCGCAATTCGGGCGATACAGCGGGGCCCAAGGACCGGGTGGTGGGATACGGCTCCTGGGTCTTCCTGGAACCGGCCGCATGACCGTCCAGGAGAACGCCTTCGAAGCGGCGACCCGCCGTCTGGTGGAAGTCCAGGGCGAGCGGCTGTTGCGCTTGGCCGCCGCCTCCATCGAGCACGGCCTGAAACACCATCGGCCCCTGCCCATCGACCTGGCGGATTTCCCGCCCGACCTGCAGGCCCAGGGAGCCTGCTTCGTCACCCTGCATCGCGAAGACAGGCTGCGCGGCTGCATCGGCTCGCCGATGGCCCACCAGCCCTTGGCCCGCGACGTGGCGGAAAACGCCTTCTCGGCCGCCTTCCGCGATCCTCGCTTCCCTCAGCTTTCGTCCGCCGAAATCGCGGGGCTGGACCTGTCCATTTCCCTGCTCAGCGCCCAGTCGCCCATTCCCTTCGCCGACGAGGCCGGTCTGCTGGCCGCCCTCAGACCCCACCTGGACGGCCTGGTGATCGCCGACGGCGCCCGGCGCGCCCTGTTCCTGCCTTCGGTCTGGGAGCAACTGCCCGACCCCCGGCAGTTCCTGGGCCACCTCAAGATGAAGGCCGGCATGCCCGTCGACCACTTCTCGCCCGCCTTCCGCGCCTGGCGCTTTGTCGCCCTGGAACTGAAGGCGTCCGCCCTTCCCGATCCCGCATCCCTGTGGAGCCGCCCGTGACCGTCAACATCTCCCTTTCCGTCATCGACAAGGTCAACGACATCGCCAAGCGCGCCGGGCGCGCCATCATGAAGATCTACGAGAAGGATTTCGCGGTCGAGTTCAAGGGCGACGCCAGCCCGGTGACCGAAGCCGACCAGGTGGCCGAGGACATCATCATCGCGGCCTTGCGCCAGGAAGTCACCGACGCCTACCCCATCGTCGCCGAGGAATCGGTGGCCGCCGGCCACGCCCCGGACCTGACGGGCAAGATGGCGCCCTTCTGGCTGGTTGATCCTTTGGACGGCACCAAGGAATTCGTCAAGCGCAGCGGCGACTTCACCGTCAACATCGCCCTGATCGACGGCGGCCGGCCGGTCCTGGGGGTAGTCCACGCCCCGGCCATCAACCAGACCTTCGTCGGCAGCCAATACGGGGCCTTCGCCGAGACCGGCGGCGGCCAAGCCCGTCCCATCGCCTGCCGGGAAGCGCCTGCCGACGGCCTGTCGGCGGTGGTGAGCCTCAATCATCGCAGCCCGGAGACCGACACCTTCCTCGCCCAGTTCACCATCAAGAAGGAAGTGAGCGCCGGCAGTTCGCTCAAGTTCTGCCGCGTCGCCACCGGCCAAGCCGATCTCTATCCCCGCCTGGGCCGCACCATGGAATGGGACACGGCGGCCGGCCATGCGGTGCTGCGCTATGCGGGGGGAAAGGTGGCGAAGCTGGACGGAACCGACTTGTTCTACGGCAAGCCCGGCTTCGAGAATCCCCATTTCGTCGCCCACGGTCCGGGCATTCGCTGGACGAAACCGGACTAGATTCGACGCGAGGCCTTCGCCTCCGGCCCGGGCTGGCGCCATTAGGGACAGATCAGGCCCATTTCCACGGCCTTGGCGGCGGCGTGCAGGACATCGACGGCGCGCAGCTTGACGACTGCCGCCCTGAGACAGTCCTTCACCCCGGCTTCGGTCATGCCGGAGGCGGCGGCCATCTGGTCGACCTTGCGGCCCTGCAGGGTCCATATCAGGCAGTCCTTCTCGCCCGCGGTCAGCAGATCGCCATAGACCCGCCCCGCCGGCGCCATGACCCGGTTTTCCACATGGCTGCAGAAATAGAGGCAGGCCAGTTCGATGTCGACCCGGTAGCGGTTGACCTGACGCTGGAATTCCTCTTCGGACTTGGCGGTGGTCACCGAGATGCCCGACAGTACGCCGCCGCCGTTGCGCCAGACGCAGGCCAGTCCCCGCCGGATGCCGAATTCTCCGGCCTCGTTCATCAGATGTTTCTGCGGTTCCTCCAGGCGGGCCAGATAGGCGTCGTGGCCCCAGCAGAAGGGGGACGTGGAGCGCGACACCTGCAAGGCCACCGGATCGACGAGAGCGTAGTCGTTGGCGATATAGTGTTCCTGCCAGCCGGGCGCGTAGTTGGATAGCAACAGCATCTCGCCGCTATTGGCGTCGTGGTGCAGAAACATGAAGCTTTCGAACCCTAGCCCTTCGGCGAAGCGCGCCATGGCGACGCGCAACGGGTCGGGGCGCTCCAGGCCCCGCATGCGGTCGATGAAATCGGAGAAAGTATAAGACATCCTGGCGTCACTCTCCCGCCTGGGCCACGCGCACCCCGGACTTTTCGAGACTCGGCCCGCAACGAAGAATTATACCATTACTTTCGATGACACGCGAAAGACTTTTTCTCCTGCGCGGAATTCGGGATCAGATTTCGCGGCCCAGGGCCCTGGCCAGCAGCAGATAGAGCTTGCCGACGTCGGACGTCAGGAAGGTGGTGCCCAGCACATTGCGGTGGTCGCGCTGGCGGGCTTCCTTGACCATGGCTTCGAAGTCGGCCATGTAGCGGTTGATATAGTCGCGGAATTCGCCGTCCTGGCTGTAGCGCTGGGCGATGGCGGCCAAGCGCGGCTTCTCGCGGAATCCCAGCATCTTGCGGACGAAGATGCCGGTCTCTCCCCCCTGGTAGCGCTTCCAGTCGTCCTCGGTGATCGGGGTCTCCAGAACCCGGCTCATATCCACCGCCAGGGATTGCAGGCGTTCGGAAATGAAGGTCGCGCGGCGCAGGAAGTCGTCCACGGCGACACGGCGGGTCTGGTCGTCGAGCGCCTTCTTCAGGTCTCCGGCCTCGGCGACGGCACGCTTCAGGCTGCGGGCATGGCTTTCCACGGCATCCGAAATCTCGCGGCCCTTGGAGACCACATGTTCGGTGGCCTGACCGAGATCGCGGGTGCGGTCTTCGATCGTCTTGTCCCAAGCGCGCACCCGGGCGGTCGCCAAGTCCGAGACATCGGCCACCTTGCGAGCCTTTTCGTCCAGGGAGCCGCCCAAACGTTCCATGCCTTCCTCGGCCTTGGCGTGGGCCGACTCGAAGGCCCGTATGCGCTGTTCCAGCGACTCCTGGGCGGCAGTCGCCTGGACAGCCAGTTCCGCTGTCTGCTGCTGGGCCTGATTGGCCTGCACCTCCAGCAACCGACGCAGCTTTTCAAGGCGTTCCAGGTTGCCGTCGGCCGCCGCCTGCACCTCGCGGGCCCGATTGCCCAGGCTGAGGCCGACCTTGGCCAGGCGCTGGATCGAGGTCTCGGAGACCGAAGCCACCTCCTCGCCCCGTTGGCGCATCTCCTCGGCGGTCGTCCGCAGGCGCGTGGTCGCCAAGTCGGAGGCGGCCGTCATGTCGCGGGCCCGGCGGCCCATGTCTTCGCCGGCATCGGCCAGCCGTCCGAGGCTGCGGTCGGCCAGATTGGCGATTTCCTCGCTGCGCGCGCGGATGGTCTCGCCCACGGTCTCGATGCGGCTGCTGGCGGCGTCCGACACGGCACCCAGATCCTCGGTCTGCCGCTTCAGGCCGGCATTCATCAAGGACAGCAGGCGCACCGCCCGATCCATGGTCGCGCCCAGATCGTTCGACCGTCTCTGCAAATCCTCGCCGGCCAAGCCCAGATGCTGGCCCGCCTTGTCCGAAACGTCGGCCAGGGTCCGCGCCTGGTGAGCCACCAGTTCCCCGAAGCCGCGGATGTGACGCGAGGCGTCATCGGTGGTCTTGGCCACGACCTCGGCCCGGTTCAACAGGATGTCGCCCACCTGATCGAGCCGCGCACCGGCCCGGTCCAAGGTCCCGTCGAGACTCCGCGCCTTTTCCGAGAGGCCATCGCCCAGGTGGCCCAGCTTGGCGGCGATGGCGTCGGCCATGGCCGAGGTGTCGAGGATCTTCCGTTCCGCCTCGCCCCCGGCCGCCAGCATGCGGCCGGTACTGGCCTCTGCGACCCGCTCGACGGCTTCGGCGCCGGAACGCAGGTTCTCGGTTACCGAGCCGAGGCGCCGCACGGCGCGTTCCGAGAAGGCTTCCAGGCTTTCCGATTCCTCGCGCAACACCTTGCCCACGTCGGCTAGTTCTGTCACAGCGGCATGGGCGGCGGCCTCGACTGCCTGGCGGCGGGCTTCCAGGGCCTGGCCGGTGCCGTCGATACGGGCGGTGGCGCTGTCGGTCGCCATGGTCAAGTCTTCGGCCTGCTTGCGCATGGCATCGGTAACCAGGGCCAGCAGCCGCGCCGCGCGGTCCGACGACTGGGTAACTTCCCTGGACCGCAGGTGCAAGGCCTCGCCGGCCTTTTCCACCTCGCCCAGCGCGCGTCCGGTCACCGCCGCCAAGTCGTCGGAATGGTGGCGCAGCACGTCAGCCATGGACAGGACCCGGGTTTCCACCTGATCCGCGTTGGTCATCAGATCCTGGCGCGAGCGGCGCATTTCCTCGGCGGCGTTCTGCAGGCGGCCGGTGGCCCGTTCGGTAGTCTCGTCCAGTTCCTGGGAACGCTGCTTGAGGATGATGCCGCTGCCGCTCATCACCCGGTTGCCGCGGTCGGCCACCTCGGCCAGCCGTTCGGCCTGCTCGCGCAATAGATGACCGGCCATCTCCACCTGCTGGACCGCCTGATCGGAGGTCTGGCCGAGGTTGACCGACTGCTCGCGCACCACGTCGCCCAGGCTGCGCAGGCGCTGGGCCGCCGTATCCGATGTGGCGATGGCCGTTTCCAGTTGTCCGCGAAAAGACTCCAGAAGGCTTCCGGCCTTGTCCCGTGCCGCTTCCAGTTCCGCCGTGCCGCGCCGCACGGCGCCGGCCGTCGCATCGAGGTTCCCCACTCCCTTTTCGGCGGCGGCGCCCAGCCCGAAGGAGGCCTGCTGCAACTGGTCGACCACGGCCGAGACCTGCGTCGCGGCCTTCTCGGATGCCACCGACAGGTCGTGCCCGCTCTGGCGCAACGCTTCGCCCACCGCCCCCACCCGCAACTGCGCGAAGGCGGAGGCACGGTCCAAGTCCTCGCTGCGTTCCTGTAGGACGCGCGCCGCCTCGCCCGAGGCGTTGGCCAGCCCATCGCCGGCCTCGGCCAACTGGTCGGCGCGCGCTTTGAGGGCTTGGCCGGCGCGGCCCGCCAGCTCCAGGGTGCGCGTGGCGACGGCGGTCATGTCCTGGGACGTGCCGCGCAAGGCCTCGGCCACCGCGCGTGTCCTTTCCTCGGCCCGTCCGGTAGCCTCGCCCAGGACGGTGACCTCGCGACGCAGGGTCTCGCCGCCGGCTTCCACCTGCTGGACCATGCGGTCGGTGGTGTCGCCCAGGTCACGCGCCTGGCCCTTGAGAAGGTCGCCGAGGCTCTGTACCCGATCGACCACGCGGTCGGCGACGGTGGCCACCGCCTCGCCCTGGCGGGCCAGCGCCGCCTCGATCTCGGAGGCGCGTGCCGCCACCACCCCCGAGACCTCGGTCAGGTTTTCCGTCTGGCGCCGCAGGGAGTCGCGCACCTGTTCAGCCTGGGCATGGGCGCGGTCGGACCGGCGGCTGAGGTCGACGGCATGGGAATGCAGCGCCTCGGCGGTCTCGTGAATACGGGCGGCGGCCGTCTCCGATCCCGCCACCAAGCCATCCAGGCGGCCCTGCAGGCGTTCGGCCGCGGTTTCCATGTGCTGGGTGGCGCGCGCCGTCACCGAGCCCAGTTCCTCGGTGCGGGCCTGATAGACCTCGGCCACGTCAAGAGCTCGCTTGGACGAGTTGTCGGCCAGCAGCGCCAAGTCCTCGGTGCGGCGGCGCAGGGCCTCGGCCACGCTTTCGCTCTGGGCCGAGGCGCGGTCGGAGGACACCACCAGTTCGTGGGCGTTGCGGTGCAGGCGGTCGCCGACCAGTCGGGCCCGTTCGGTGGCCCGCTCGGTGGCGGCCTGAAGGTCCTCGGTCTGCCGTCGCAGGGCTTCGGCGATGGCATGGGTGCGCAGGTCGGCATCCTGGGAGACCTGAGTCAGTTCCAGGGTGCGACGGCGCACCATTTCGGTGACCGTGTCGGCCCGTGCCAAGGCCTCTTCCGAGGCCCGCGTGAGGTCGCGGGCCTGGCCGCGCAGGGAGTCCGTGATATCGCGGACATATTCCCGCGCCTTGTCGGAGGGATAGATCATCTGCCGCAAATGGGCGCGCAGCACCTCGGTCTCGCGGTGCAGGCTACGGCCGCGTTCCAGGTGGGCGACCACCAGCCACAGGAGGGCGGGCGGCGTCAGCAAGCCGGCCATCAGCCCCCCCACCTCGTGGGGCAGCAGGTAAAGGAAGTCGGTCCAGGAGATGCGCTCGCCCAGATAGAAGCCTGCCCCCGCCATCCAGGCCAGCGTCAACGCCACACCCAAGATGGTGGGAATGCGGTAGCGGTCCCAGACGGGCGGGTGCCAGTCGTCGGGGACCAGGATGCCGGCTTCCTCCAGGGCATGGGCGACGGCGTCCGGGAAGCCCTCCTCCGCTGCGGTTTCCGCAGGCTCGGCGGGGGCTTCGGACGGCGGCATCTGCCGGCTCGGCTGCCTGGCGATCATTCCGGTTCCTGCCCAGGTTCCCTCGAAGGGCGGTGATCTTACACGACTCGGCCCGGAGAATCGAATCCCACGCGATTCGCAACTCTGGCCTTGCGGGCCGTCCACGGGGAGGGCTACCCTGCGTGCGGTGCCAGACGGCCGGATGGCCGCCTTGCCGCCCTCGCGAGGGGGCGGTGGGGAGGAAAGTCCGGGCTCCACGGAAACACGGTGCCGGATAACGTCCGGCGGGGGCGACCCCAGGGAAAGTGCCACAGAAAGCAAACCGCCGGCCGGGGCTTCGGCCTGCCGGCAAGGATGAAAGGGTGCGGCAAGAGCGCACCGCGCCCCCGGCGACGGGGGCGGCACGGTAAACCCCACCGGGAGCAAGACCGAATAGGGACGGCATGCCGGGGCAACCCGGCAGGCGGGTTTTCGTGCCGCCGTCCGGGTGTGTCGCGCGAGGCGTCCGGCGACGGACGTCCCAGACGAATGGCCATCCCCCGTCCGTCCCCGCAAGGGGATACCGCGGGGACAGAACCCGGCTTACAGGCCGTCTGGCACCGTTTCGCCCTTCAGCGGCGCAAGTCGATCTCCACCCCCGGCTCGCCGGTGAATTCGACTAAGATGTCCTGGTCCAGCACGATGTACTGGCAGGCCAGCCGGTATGGCGGGGTAACGTCGTCCACTTCGGCGCGGGCCAGCCTTTCCTTGGTCAGCTTGCCGTTCACCGACAAGGTCAGCTTCTCCTTCTCGGTCAGGTGCTGGGCCTTCGGCGGATTGGGCCCCAAGGGCGTGACCTTGATCAGGCAGGAGCCGCACTCGCCGTCCTGGCATTGGCAGGGAATGGGGATCTCATGCTGCTTGGCAAGCGCCAGCAGAGTCCGGGTGTCGCCGGCCACGGCATAGACGGTGACGTCCTTGGCGAGCGGCGGGCCGCTGAAGGTGACGTTGGCCACGGGTCTCTCCTTGTTGCGGGTTGCTTCCCCCGCCAGACAGCAACCCCCGTGCCAATGTCCGGCCCCAGGAATCCTGGGCTTTCCGGAACCGCCCCATTGTCGCGACCGGAACGCGATGTCGGACAGCCGACAAGACGAACCCCGGATGCCGCGGGGCGTCCGGGGTTCCTTTTCCGTCGCTGTCGCGGACAGCGATCAGTATCCGCCCTTGCGCTTGGACTCCGGCAACCCGCCGATCTTGGGTGCCTGCTTGGAGGGTTGCTTGGGGAACAGGGTGTAAAGGTCCTTGGTGCCCACGTTCTCGCCCCACAGGTCGGACATCGCCTTGACGATGTTGCGGTCGTTGGGCTGATGGCCGCCGTTGTCGATGTATTCGGCGCGCAGGTAGTTGATCAGGTCCCAGTGCTTCTTGGTCAGTTCGGGGATGCCTTCCTCGGCGGCGATCTCCTTGGCGACCGACTCGTTCCAGTCCTCCAGGTTCTCGAGATAGCCGTTGCTGGTCTTCGCCAGATCCGCATAACCCATCGGTTTTCCTCCTCTAATGTCCTGGGGGGCGCCCCCCTTTATGGTCGAAGAACGCGGCGGATGGCCGCCTACTTTTTTTTACCTTCCATGGCTTTCTCCTCCAACAGGGCCTCGTAGCGCAAGAGATCGAAGCACTGCTCGAGGGCGCACCGGAAGTCTCCGGCCGCCAGATACTCGCCGATCTCGGCCATGATGACGCCGGTCGAAGGCACTTGGCCCACCAGTTCGCGCGCCATGTCGAGAAACGGCTTGTAGGTCTGCGGGAAGGATTGCGGTTCCAGGTACATGGACTGCACGGCCAAGTAGACCCGCAAGGCGGGGCTTGTGGCTTGGTCGGGGGCGATCATCATCTTGCCCCGCAGCACCGGGCCTTCTCCGTTCACTTCCAGTTGGATGGGTGAGTCGCCGGAATTCCGGACGGTCATGCCGCCCAGTATCCCGGTCTCGCCCGGGTCCAACATCAGAATGACGGGCTTGGCGTCCTGGTCCATGGTCTTCCCTCCGCGTGTTGGCCGATCCATCGTGCAAAGAATGCTTCAGGAGAGGCGTCCGGTCAAATCAGGAGGGCGGGAATTTCGGAAGGAAACTCGTTCGGATCGAATTCGTGGGACTGGATGACCTCCTCGCAGGCCTCGACAACCCGCGGATCGTAACGAATGCCGGCGTGGTTCCGGATCTCCTCCATGGCCGCCCGCAGGCCTAGCGAGGGTCGGTAGGGACGGTGCGAGCTGATCGCCTCCACGACGTCGGCCACGGCGAGAATCCGTGCCTCCAGGATGATCTCGTCGCCCGAGATTCCGTTGGGATAGCCGGTCCCGTCCAGCCGTTCGTGGTGCTGCAGGATCATCGTGGCTACCGGCCAAGGGAATTCGATACCCGAGACGATCTCGAATCCGACCTGGGGATGGGCCATGACTACCCGGAAGGCTGCCTCCGACAGATGGCCGGGGCGGGCCAGGAAGTCCGCCGGCACGTTGATCTTGCCCAGGTCGTGGATCAGGGCCCCGGTCTCCAGGCCGTCCAGGACGTCGCGGTCGAGGTTGAGATGGCGGCCGATGGCCACCGCCAACTGGGCGACCCGGCGTTGGTGGCCGGCGGTATAGGGATCGCGCATCTCGATGGTCAGCGAGACCGCGTGCACGGTCTGCATCAGGGTACGCTTCAGGCGTTCGACATAGCGGCGACGGTCTTCGTCCGCCAACTTGCGTTCAACGGCGTAGTGAAGGGTGCGGCGAACCAGGTTTCCGTCTCCCTGCCCCTTGACCAGGTAGTCCTGACAGCCTTCCTGGACAGCGCGCAGGCCCAGTTCCTCGTCGTCGAAACCCGTGAAGATGACGATGGGCAGCCCCGGCGCCTTGTCGCGCAGGCGACGCAAGGTCTCCAAGCCATGGCTGTCCGGCAGGGACAGGTCGAGGAGGGCCGCGTCCAGGCCCCCGTCTTCCACCCTTGCCAGGGCATCGGCCAAGGTCGCCGCCCAGACGATCTCGAAGCCGCCCACCTCCTCCAGCATCACCTGGACGAGGCGCGCGTCGCCCGGATTGTCCTCGACCAGCAACAGTTTGATGAAAGGCCTCTGCAGCATACCCGTCCTGCTCAATATCCCGAAGACGTCCATTTTATCAGATTCGCAGTGGGAATCCGTGCCCTTTTTTGTCTCCGTCGAATCCTGTATGGTGACCGGGCATGATCGACCGGTTCGACCTCATCCTCAAGCGCGGGACCTGTGCCACGCCATCGGGTCTGGCGGTCTGCGACGTCGGCGTCCGGAACGGGCGCATCGCCGCTTTGGGCGACCTGGGGCGGGCGGAGGCCAGCGAGGTTTTCGAGGCCGCCGGCCTGCATGTACTGCCGGGTGTCATCGACAGCCAAGTGCATTTCCGCGAACCCGGCATGGAGCACAAGGAAGACCTGGGCACCGGGACCGCGGCCGCCGCAATGGGCGGCGTGACGGCGGTCTTCGACATGCCCAACACCAAGCCCAACACCGTGACCGCTGGCGACCTGGCCGAAAAATGCCGGCGCGCCAAGGATCGGGTCTGGTGCGACATCGCCTTCTACGTGGGCGCCACCCGCGAGAACCTGGAGGAACTGCCCGAACTGGAACGCCTGCCGGGCTGCGCCGGGGTGAAGCTGTTCATGGGCTCGTCCACCGGCACCCTGCTGGTCGAGGACGACGCCACCTTGGCCCAGGTCCTGGCCCAGGGCGGCCGGCGCATGGCGGTCCATGCCGAGGACGAGGCGCGGCTCAAGGAACGCCGCGCCCTGGTTGAAGGCGGCGCTCCGGTGGCCCGCCATCCCGAATGGCGCGATGTGGAAACCGCCCTGCGCGCCACGCAACGCCTGTTGTCATTGGCCAAGGGACTGAAGCGCCGTGTACACGTCCTGCACGTCACTACGGCCGAAGAAATGGCTCTGCTGCCCGGTTTCCGCGACATCGCCACAGTCGAAGTCACCCCGCAGCACCTCACCTTGGCGGCGCCCGAGGCTTACGAGCGCCTGGGGACCCGCGCCCAGATGAACCCGCCGATCCGCGACGCCCGCCACCGCGAGGCTCTCTGGGCCGCCGTGAACCAGGGTCTCGTGGACTGCCTAGGGTCCGATCACGCCCCCCACACTTTGGCCGAAAAGGCCAATCCCTACCCGGAAAGCCCGTCCGGCATGCCGGGCGTGCAGACCCTGGTGCCGGTCATGCTGACCCACGTGGCCGCCGGCCGCCTGAGCCTGGAACGCTTCGTCGACCTGACCAGCGCCGGCCCGGCCCGCATCTTCGGCATCGCCGGAAAGGGCCGGCTGGCCCTGGGATTCGACGCCGACTTCACCGTAGTCGACCTGGCGGCCCGACGCACCATCACCGACCGCTGGTCTCTCAGCCGCTGTGGCTGGACCCCCTTCGATGGCTTCGAAGCCATCGGCTGGCCCGTCGCCACCCTCCTCCGGGGGCAGTTCATCATGCGAGAGGATGAACTGCTTGGCCGGCCATCGGGCACCGCCATCAAATTCCTGGAAGCGCTCTAAGCTTTGATATTTCCTTACAAGCCGCTTGACCCTTCCGGCATTTTTGTTACCATCAAACATTAGAAAAAGGTAATTTACCGGCGGGATTAACCTGTCGGTCTTGCGGCAAGCACGGGCGCTTCATGGGAACGGGCCGGCAAACAGGGAGACGATCATGGATTATCCCAGCAACGACATGTGGCCCGAGGGCAAGGCGCGCCCCAGCCGCCTGAAGTGGTTCTGCATGACCCACGAGTGGGCGGCCAACTTGTTCGCCTTCCTGGGTGTGGCTTGGTTCCTGGCGACGGTCTGGGTGGCCATCGACTACCAGTTGCCCATCAAGAACTGGCTGAACCAGAACCACTTGGTCCACTGGGGCCTGTTCGGAATCGTTTGCGCGGTCAACGTCTTCCTGATGACCAGCTTCGTCCGTCTGGGCTTCGCCGACTGCTCGAAGGACGAGACCTGCGCCGAGGCCTATCGCGGGCGCCATGGCCGGGCCCTTTTCCCCGGCCTGCTCGGCTGGGTCGACCACCTAGGCGAAAAGCGACGCCCGCCCCGCCGCGCGGCCTGAGGTCCGGCCTGAGTTTCGCAAGGCGCCCTTTACAATCCCGCAGCGAAACGGGATTGTTGGGCGCCTTGTCCATTTCGTCCTGGAGAAGATGCCATGCCCGACCGCAACGGCTTCACCGCGCTGGTCATCGAGGAAAAGAACGGCGCCATCGAATCCGCCATCCGCGAACTCGACGACTCTTTCCTGCCGGAAGGCGACGTCACCGTGGCGGTGGCCTACTCGGGCCTAAACTACAAGGACGGCATGGTGCTGTCCGGCCTGGGCAAGCTGGTACGGACCTACCCCCATGTGCCCGGCATCGATTTCTCGGGCACGGTCATCGCGTCGGCATCCCCCCGCTTCAAGCCCGGAGACGCGGTATTGCTCACCGGCTGGCGCGTCGGGGAGGCCCACTGGGGCGGCTACGCCACCAAGGCCAGGGTCAAATCGGACTGGCTGGTTCCCCTGCCCAAAGGCCTCAACCTCAAACAGGCGATGTCCATCGGTACCGCCGGTTTCACCGCCATGCTGGCGGTGATGGCCCTGGAGGCCCATGGCCTGAAGCCGGCCGACGGAGATGTCCTGGTAACCGGCGCGGTGGGCGGGGTGGGCAGCATCGCCGTCACCCTGCTGGCCGCGCTAGGATACAGCGTGGCCGCTTCCACCGGACGTAGCGGCACCCACGGCGAATACCTGCGCGGCCTGGGAGCCGCCCATATCATCGACCGCGCCGAGTTGGAGTTGGCCCCCAAGGGGCCGCTGGGCAAGGAACGCTGGGCGGGCGCCATCGACAACGTGGCCGGCAACGCCCTGGCCAACGTGATGGCTGGGTTGAAATATGGCGGCAGCGTGGCGGCGGTCGGCCTGGCCGGCGGCCCTAAGGTCGAGATGACGGTCATCCCTCTGCTGTTGCGGGCGGTGAATCTGTTGGGCATCGATTCCGTCATGTGCCCCATGGAACGGCGCCAGGAGGCTTGGGGGCGTCTGGCCCGCGACCTCCCCAAGGACAAGCTGGACGCGCTGACCGACACGGTAAGCCTTGCCCAGGTACCCGGGTTGGGCGGCAGGATTGTCCGGGGCGACACCCAGGGCCGGACGGTGGTCGATTTGTCCACCTAGGGTTCATGTCCTTGCGACTCCATCCTTATCCGGCGTCCGGAAGCCCCTGGCACGCCGCTTGAATGGTCTTCCGCCGAGAGAACGGGAAGACCATCCAGGACGGAGACCGACCCATGAAGACGCCCTTCGCGCTGCTGGCCCTGGCCCTGCTGTGCGCCGCCTGCTCCGGCACCACCCGGTACGAAAAGGCGGTGGCCGGCTACGAACCGGTCTACTGTTACCAGAGCCTGGGCGCCGTGACCTGCTACGACACCCCCAATTTCCGCGACGAACGCCGCTTGGTGAACCACTTCGGGCCGGCGCCACGTAACTATGACCGCCCGGAGCCGAAGCCCGAGGTCATGCTCCATCCGGTCAATCCCTTCCCCGCCGATTACCAGAAGCCGGGAACCGTCAAGACGCCGGAACGCCGGGTTTCCGCCGTCGCCCCGCCGCAGGCGGCCGAACAACCGGCCCCCTCCGCCATGCCGGTGGCTCCCGTGGAGGCCGAGGAAGTCGATGCGAAAGAGGACTCCAACCCTTGACAGGGAAACGGATTCCCAGGTACACAGCGGCTTCCCCCGTGCCCCCGCGGGAGGACCGATGGCGGAGTAGCTCAGCTGGTTAGAGCGGTGGAATCATAATCCATGTGTCGGGGGTTCAAATCCCTCCTCCGCTACCAACAACCGACCGATCGGCCCGGCTCTTGCGAGCCGGGCCGATCTGCTATGGGAACCCCGCCACTCCATTTCTCCCGGAGACAGAGAAAAGGCGGACCTTGCGGCCCGCCCTTCCGTCTTGATCGACCCCGAGGGGTGGATCACTTCACCTTGGCGTCGAGTTCGCCCTTGCCGTAACGGTCGAACATCTTTTCCAGCGAGACCACCTTGACCTTGGAGCCCCAGCCGGCGGTGCCGAAGGCCTCGTAGCGGGCCTTGCAGATGCCGACCATGCCCTTCTGGGCCTCGGCCAGGTACTTGCGCGGGTCGAAGTTCTTGCGGTCTTCCGCCATGTGCTTGCGGATGGCGCCGGTGGAAGCCATGCGCAGGTCGGTGTCGATGTTCACCTTGCGCACGCCGTGCTTGATGCCCTCGACGATTTCCTCGACCGGAACGCCGTAGGTCTGGCCCATGTCGCCGCCGAAATCGTTGATGATCTTCAGCCAGTCCTGCGGCACCGAGGACGACCCGTGCATCACCAGATGGACGGTGGGGATGCGCTCGTGGATCTCCTTGACGCGATCGATGCGCAGGATCTTGCCCGTGGGCTTCTTGGTGAACTTGTAGGCGCCGTGCGAGGTGCCGATGGCGATGGCCAGGGCGTCCACGTTGGTCGCCTTGACGAACTCGGCGGCTTCACCGGGGTCGGTCAGCAGCTGGCTGTGGTCCAGGGTGCCTTCGGCGCCCACGCCGTCTTCCTCGCCGGCCTGCCCGGTTTCCAGGCTGCCCAGGCAGCCCAGTTCGCCTTCCACCGACACGCCGCAGGCATGGGCGATGTCGACCACCTGGCGGGTGGTCGCGACGTTGTAGTCGTAGGACGACGGGGTCTTGCCGTCGGTCTTCAGCGAGCCGTCCATCATCACCGACGAGAAGCCGGACTGAATGGCGCGGGCGCAGACCGCCGGACTGGTGCCGTGGTCCTGGTGCATGCAGACCGGGATGGCGGGATAGGCTTCCAGCGCGGCCAGGATCAGGTGGCGCAGGAAGGCCTCGCCGGCGTACTTGCGGGCGCCGGCCGAGCCCTGCAGGATCACCGGGCTGTCGGTGGCCGCGGCGGCCTCCATGATCGCCTTGACCTGTTCCAGGTTGTTGACGTTGAAGGCCGGAACGCCGTAGCCGTGCTCGGCGGCGTGATCCAGCAACTGGCGCATCGAAACGAGAGGCATCGTTGTCTCCTTGCTCCCTAGGTTATCGTTGACGGCCTCCCCCTCGCCGAGGGGGAGGCCGCAATCCTTACAGGCGGGCCTTGGCTTCCTTGACCACGTTGTCGGCGGTGATGCCGAAGTGGACGAAAAGCTGTTCGGCCGGGGCGGAAGCGCCGAAGCCCTTCATGCCCACGAACGCGCCCTTGTCGCCCAGCCAGCGGTCCCAGCCCATGCGCACGCCGGCTTCGATGCCGACGCGGACGCAACCCTTGCCGAGCACCTTCTCCTGGTAGCCGGCATCCTGAGCCTCGAACAGTTCCCAGCAGGGCATGGAAACCACGGCGGTGGGCACGCCGTCCGCCTGCAGCTTGGCGCGGGCCGCCATGGCGATTTCCACTTCCGAGCCGGTGGCCATCAGGGTGACCTTGCGGGCACCGCCCTCGGCCTCGGCCAGCACGTAGGCCCCCTTGGCGCAAAGGTTCTCGTCGGTATGGATGGTGCGCACCGCCAGAAGGTTCTGGCGGCTGAGCACCATGCCCGACGGGGTCTTGGTGGACTTCAGCGCCAGCGCCCAGCATTCGGCCACCTCGACCGCGTCGCAAGGACGGAAGACGTTGAAGTTGGGCAGCGCCCGCAGGCTGGCGACCGTCTCCACCGGCTGGTGGGTGGGGCCGTCCTCGCCCAGGCCGATGGAGTCGTGGGTCAGCACGTAGACCACCCGCTGTTCCATCAGGGCCGACAGGCGCATGGCGCCGCGCATGTAGTCGGCGAACACCAGGAAGGTGCCCGAATAGGGGATGAACTCGCCGTGCAGCGCCATGCCGTTCATGATGGCGCCCATGGCGTGCTCGCGCACCCCGTAGTGAACGTAGCTGCCCGCCATGTTGTCGGGCGAGATGGAAGCCGTCGACGCGGTCTTGGTGTTGACCGACCCCGTCAGGTCGGCGGAACCGCCGATCATGGCCGGGATGGCCTTGGTCAGCACTTCCAGCACGTCGCCGGACGATACGCGGGTCGCCTTCTTGGGCTTGGATTCGGCCAGCCCCTTCTTGTAGGCGTTGAAGGCGGCTTCCCACTCGCTGCCCAAATCGCCCTTCTGCAGGCGCTCGAACTGGGCCTTCTTGGCGCCGTCCAGGGCACCCAGGCGGCGTTCCCAGGCTTCGCGGGCGGCGGCGCCGGTGGCCCCCATCTTGCGCCATTCGGCGATGACGTTCTCCGGCACGGTGAACGGAGCATGCTCCCACCCCAGGGCTTCGCGCATGCCCATGATCTCCTCGTCGCCCAGGGGGGCGCCGTGGGTCTTGTGGGAACCGGCCAGCTTGGGCGCGCCGTAGCCGATGGTGGTCTTGCAGCCGATCAGGGTCGGGCGGTCGCTGTGCTTGGCCTTTTCCAGGGCGTCGGCAATGGCGTGCGGGTCATGGCCGTCGATGCTCATGACGTTCCACTGGGAGGCCGCGAAACGGGCAAGCTGGTCGTCGGACAGCGTCAGGTTGGTCTTGCCGTCGATGCAGATCTCGTTGTCGTCCCACATGACCACCAGCTTGTTCAGCTTCAGGTGGCCGGCCACCGAGATCGCTTCCTGGCTGATGCCTTCCATCAGGCAGCCGTCGCCGGCGATCACGTAGGTGTGGTGATCGACCACCTCCTTGCCGAAGCGGGCCTGCATCATGCGTTCGGCCAAAGCCATGCCGACCGCCATGGTGATGCCCTGGCCCAGCGGGCCGGCGGTCGCCTCGATGCCGGCGCCGTGGCCGTATTCGGGATGGCCGGCGGCGCGGGCGCCCAGTTGGCGGAAGTTGGATAGTTCCTTGGCCGAGAAGTCTTCGACCCCGATGAGGTACAGCAGCGAGTACAGCAGCATCGAGCCGTGGCCGGCCGACAGCACGAAGCGGTCGCGGTCGGCCCACTTGGGCTGGCGCGGATCGTACTTCATGTACCTGGTGAACAGAACGGTGGCCACGTCGGCCATGCCCATGGGCATGCCGGGGTGGCCGGACTTGGCCTTCTGCACGGCATCCACCGAAAGGAAGCGGATGGCGTTGGCCATTTCGTGGTGCGTCGCGGTCATCGTTCGGCGTCTCCTTGTCGCTTGGTTGGTTTGGTTATGGTCGGGTCAGATGGCGTGGTGGCCCAAGGCGGCCTTCACCATGTGATAGGTGATGAGAAGCTGGGACAGGGCGAGCGGATGGCTCATCGCCACCCGATCCTGTCCGTCGGTGAAGCGGCCCACGTTCTCGCGCAGGTGGGCCGCCTCGGGAATCAGGTTCCACAGCAGGTCTTCCATGGCGCGGGCCCGCCTGTCGTCGATATCGCCCGCGATTTCCAGCATGTCGACCGGCTTGCCGTCCACGTCGCGCGCCAGTTCCAGACGGAAACCCCGCTTGGCGCCGGCCTCCAGGATCGGCGACAGGTCCGGATGGGGCAGGGTCGGGCGCAGGATATGGCGGGCGTTCAGATGGGCCCCGGTCTCCTCGGCGTTGCCGTCGGGAGGATGGAAACTCACCACCATGTCGGCGAAGGTGCGCTGGGGCTGGATGTGGGTGACGCTGTCGCGGCGGCGGCGTTCCAGGGACTTCATGACCTCCTGGGGGGAATAGCCGCGCCGGGCGCAGTCGCGCTGCACCTTCCAGCGGACCCGCAGGGCTTCGTCGGGTTCCAGGTAGACCTTGACGTCGAAGGCGTCGCGCATGGCCCGGGTGGCGTAGCCCAGCAGACCTTCGACGATGATGTATTCGCGGGGCTCGACATAGACGGGCGGCTCCAGGCTGCCGCGGTCGTGGTTGTAGACCGGCTTCAGGATCGGCTGGCCCTGGCGCAGCAGGTGCAGGTGCTGTTCTACGATGTCCAGGTGGTTGGCTTCGGGGGCCAGGGCGGTGATGCCGCGCTTGGCGCGTTCCTTGCGGTCGCAACGGTGGTAGTCGTCCGTGCAGAACGTCAGCACCTTGTCCGGCCCCAGGATGGTGGCGATGCCGGCGGCCAGCGTGGTCTTGCCGGCGGCGGAATCGCCGACGATGCCAAGGATGATGGGGCGGTTGACCTGCTTGAAGGGCTGCATGCTCAGACGGCCTCCCGGCGCGGATGGTAGGTGGTGAGAAGCTGCCGTCCGCTCCCGGGGCCGGCGATCAGCAGGCTCTGGGTCTTCTCGTGGTGGCGGGTGCGTTCGACGCCGTCGAACAGCAAACCGGTGGTGACCCCGGTGGCCGAAAAGTAGACTTCGTCCGATCGGATCAGGTCCTCGCCGCCCAGCCAGCGGCGGGTATCCAGGCCGGCCTTGGCGACCTCGGCCTTCTCGGTAGCCAGTTGCGGGTCCAGGCGGCCCTGGAACTCCCCGCCCAAGGCACGGATGGCGCATGCCGAGATCAGGCCCTCGCGCACGCCGCCGGTGCCCATCAGGGCGTCGATGCCGGATTCCGGAATGGCCGCCATCAAGGCGCCGGCCACGTCGCCGGCCGGATAAAGGGCGACCCGCGCCCCGGCGCCGTGAATGCGCTCCACCAGTTCGCGGTGGCGGGGCTTTTCCAGGACGTAGACGGTCAGGTCCTCGATGCGCTTGCCGAGCGCCGCCGCCAAGGCCGCCAGCCGCGCCTCGACGGGCGCCGCCGGATCGACCCTGCCCTTGGCGGCCGGCGGGGCGACGAATTTTTCCATGTAGAAGGCGGGGCCGGGATCGAACATGCTGCCCTGGGGGGCGAGTGCGATCACCGCCATGGCGTTGGTCATGCCGCGCGCCAGATACGAGGTGCCTTCCACCGGATCGACCGCGATGTCGAAGCGCCGCTTGCGGTGGCCATCGCCGATCTCGTCGCCGGTGCAGAGGCAGAGACTGCCCGAACCGGTGGCCAGCGACTCGCCCACCACCACGCGGCCATGGATGGGGAGCTGGATCAACTCGTCGATCATCGCCTGAGCAGCCGCCTGGCCGACCTGGTGGCGCTCGCCGCGGCCGATCCATTCGTAAGCGGCACGGGCCGCCGCCTCGGTCACCGAGCGCAACGCATAAACGAAGATCGGTCCCTCGCAGAGCCCCTTGGGGATCGACTCCATGGGCAGTCCTCTCCTCCGATCCGCCTACCCGCACCACACTATCCAACCTACCCACCCCACGGGAAAACACCCTGCCGGGGGAGGAAGATTTCTCTTTCGGGCGGGGCACCCCCACCCGTTCGGCCTCAGTGTCCCAAGTGGCTATGGGATTTGAGGTAACAGGCCACGGCCTGGGCGCGGTTTTTGACGCTGAGCTTGCTGAACAAGTTCTTCAGATGGAATTTCACGGTATTGAGCGAGATATCCAGGTCGCTGGCGATCTGAGCGTTGGTGCGCCCCAGGGACAGGGCGGCGAGCAGTTCCTGCTCGCGAGCCGTCAGGCTGCCGAAGGGGTCGTTGGCCGGCTTGGACATATCCATGAACGGGAAGACCATGCGCCCCTCGGCGACCGCCAGCACGGTTTCGACCAGACGGGACGGCGGCTCGCTTTTGGAACAGAATCCGGCGCCGCCCATTTGCATGACTTGGCGCGGCACGTCAGGCGAGGCGTTGCCGGTGTAGACGACGATGCGCGGCGAGTTCTCCCTGCCGCGCAGGGCGTCCAGCACGCCGCGGCCGTCCAGGTAGGGCAGATCCCAGCCGATCACCCCGATATCGAAGCAAAGGCGCTGGACGGCCTCCATGAAACGCTCCCCATCAGCCGCCGTGGCCATGACGGTAAAGCGGTCGTCGGTGGAGAAAAGTTGTTCCAGGCCCGACTGCACCAACGGCGATTTCTCGGCGATGACGATGTCGATGCTCTGCTTGCGGCGCGGCGCGTCCACCATGGAACCCCCTGAACGGGTAGGTATCGTGAAGCCTGCTAATTCCCACCCCCTGAATGGGTAGGTTTTCCCCATGCATACACGTGGAATCGCGACTTGGCAACAGGGGATTGGAGAGGTGGCAATCGGATGAAGACGGAGGGTTTCGCCAAAGCCTGGGAGCACGGACATCTGGAGGAGTTCCGATTCCCATCTTCCGTTATGTTCACCTATTATGCTTGACATTTGCGGAATCATTAAGGAATATCGACATATCATGCGGCGTAGTTCTTTCTAATTTCGGGGTGACTTGGATCACGATAGTCAGACCTCGTCGACGGAACTGGGGCTGTATGGGAACATTAATCCAACACCAGACTGGAGACCGTGTCATGTATCCCGAATATCCGATCATAAATAAGAACGAAGATGCCGGCGGCCTGGGGGCCGGCCTGTACGCGGACCTGGCGCCCCGTCGGGGCCCCTTCGACCTGGGCGATGACGACGATGACGATACGTTCTTCAGCCGCGCCCGCCCCGCCAG
>JAMOBD010000038.1 GCA_039908345.1 Magnetospirillum sp. WYHS-4 | reverse complement strand
CGCTCTTCGACATACTTGATGGAACGGACCAGCTTGTTGACCCGCTGGCCGGTGATGTCCTGAAACGAGCAGGCCTCGAAGATCTGGGCGCTGTTGTCGATGATCCGCTCGATCAGGGCGGTTTGCTTGGGGTCCTTCAGGGAATTGCGCAACTGGGCGAGCAGTTCGTCGTTCAACTCGACGGTTTCCATGATGGTGTTGGAAGCGCGCTCGGTCGCCTTGACGATGGCATCCAGTTGTTCGGCCATGCTGCCGAACTGGTACTCCTCCTCGACCGGACGGCTGATGGCGGCGATTTCGGTTCGGACCCGGTTCATATAATTGAACAGGCCGAGCAATTCATGCCGCAGCGCTTCGAATTCTTGCTGGTCCGCCATTCCAGTATCGTCCCTTCGATTCCCCGTTCGGCCGGTTCCCCAGGGGGCCGGCAGAATCGTCGTGCCTTTTACGGCGCGATTATGACCGACAATAGGGGCAAAAAAAACGTTTCCGGTGACGGCCGTCACAGCTTCGCGGAAAAGGCGGCTAAAATTCTCCTTGCCGCATCGCCCGGCGTGACTCGTCCGTCCACCACGCGCGGTTCCAGGTCGTCGACCAGGGTCTTGACCTGGGGGCTGTCGTGCAGGCGGTGCAAGAGCGTTTCGTTGACCTCGTTCCACATCCAGGCCCGCGCCTGGGCGGCACGCTTCGCGGCGATGGCATCCGACGGCGCCAAGGCCGCGCGGTAGCGCCGGATGGCATCCCAGATATCGTCGATGCCCTTGCCTTCCAGGGCGGAGCATTTCAGTACCTCCGGAGTCCAGCCGGGGGTGGCGGGGCGCAGCAGATGCAGGGCGCTGGCGTAGTCGCGCCGCGCCCGTTCGGCCGCCGTCGCCAGGTCGCCATCGGCTTTGTTGACGGCGATCAGGTCGGCCAATTCGACGATACCCTTCTTGATGCCCTGCAGTTCGTCGCCGCCGGCCGGCGGCAGCAATAGCAGGAACAGGTCGGTGAGATCGGCGACCGCCGTCTCCGACTGGCCGACCCCCACGGTTTCCACCAGAATGACGTCGAATCCTGCGGCTTCGCAGGCCAGCAGGGCATCGCGGGTGCGGCGCGCCACTCCGCCCAGGGTGCCACCGGAGGGGGATGGGCGGATGAAGGCCCGGTCGTCCTTGGCCAGTTCGACCATGCGGGTCTTGTCGCCCAGGATCGAGCCGCCCGAGCGGGGGCTGGAGGGGTCGACCGCGAGCACGGCAACCCGGTGGCCCCGTTCGACCACGTGCAGGCCCAGGGCTTCGACGAAAGTGGACTTGCCGACGCCGGGAATGCCCGAGATACCGATGCGTATCGAAACGCCGGTGCGGGGCAGGATGGTCTGTAGCAGGGCTTCCGCCTGTTCGCGATGGTCGGGACGGGTGGATTCGATCAGGGTGATGGTCCGGGCCAGGGCCCGCCGGCTTCCGGACAGCAACTCCGCCGCCAAGTCACTTGCCGTCATTGTCCTTGCCCTTCGCGGCGTCGGTGAAGGCCAGGATGGCCATGGTGAGAAGGCGAGCGCGGTCTTCCTCTCCCAGACTTTCCAGGATCTTCTTCTTGTCCTTGCGCAAATCGAGCGCCTGACGCATCAGCGCTTGGCGTTCCGGACCCGCCTTCCTGGGGGGGGAGTCCTTGGGCGTTGCTTTGCGGGCTGGTGGCTTCCTTGCTTCCAGGCCCAGTACGGCCATCGCCTTCCTGAAGAATCCCGCCATGGCGTCGCATCCTCCTTGCAGGAGCCCATGGTACGGCTAGCATGGGCCCATGGACAAGACTCCGCGTCGGCTTCTCGAATCCTGGTTCCACCAAGCTCTGGCGGCGGTGACCGCCGAAGGCCGCCTTCCGGCTTGTCTTCCGCCGCCGCCGCCGGGCCACACGGTTGTGGTCGGGGCGGGAAAGGCGGCGGCGGCCATGGCACGGGCCGTCGAGAAGGAATGGCCGGACGCGGCCCCTCTGGGCGGCGTCGTGGCGACTCGCTACGGCCATGGTCTGACCTGCCGCCGTATCGAGGTTCTGGAGGCCGCCCATCCCGTTCCCGATTTAGCCAGCGCGGCGGCGGCGCGCCGGATGCTGACCGCCGTGGCGGGTCTGAGCCGGGATGATCTGGTGCTGGCCTTGATTTCCGGCGGGGGGTCGGCGCTGCTGGCCTTGCCGGCGCCGGGGGTGACGCTGGCCGACAAGCGGCGAATCACCGACGCCCTTCTCCGGTCGGGTGCGCCTATCGCGGAAATCAACTGCGTGCGCAAGCATCTTTCGGCCATCAAAGGGGGACGCCTGGCCGCCGCGGCCCATCCCGCCCGGGTGCTGACCCTGGCCATTTCCGACGTGCCGGGCGATCATCCGGCGACCATCGCCTCCGGACCGACGGTGGCCGATCCGACCACCGTCGCCGAAGCCCGCGCCATCCTGGATCGCCACCGGATCGCACCGCCTCCCGGCTTCGACGAGAGCCCCAAGCCCGGCGATCCCCGGCTGGCGGGCTGCGAGACACGCATCGTGGCCATGGCCCGAGATGCTCTGGAAGCGGCTGCCGCCGCAGTGCGCAGGGACGGATTCTCGCCGCTGATCCTGGGCGACGACCTGCAAGGCGAGGCCCGGGTTCTGGCCGCATCCCAGTCCCGGCTCGCCATGATGGCCGCGCCGGGAACGGTGCTCCTGTCGGGCGGCGAGACCGCGGTGACCGTAACCGGCAACGGCCGCGGCGGGCGCAACGCCGAATACCTGCTGGCCCTGGCCCTGGCCCTCGACGGGCACCCGCGTATCCACGCCCTGGCCTGCGATACCGACGGCATCGACGGCAGCGAGGACAACGCCGGCGCCGTCATCGGTCCCGACACCCTGCGGCGCGGACCCGATGCCCTTGCCCGTCTGGCGGATAACGATGCCCATGGCTATTTCGCGGCTCTGGGCGATCTGGTGGTCACGGGGCCTACGCTGACCAACGTCAACGATTTCCGCGCCATCCTGGTGTTGTGATCAGGCCAGGGGCGTCCAGCGGGCGAAGAAGGGAATGGCCTTGGCCTGTTCCTCGGTACCGCTGCCGTAGCTGGTACGGAATCCCTTGAGGATTTTGGGGCCGAAGTCACTGCCGCAGGTGAAATAGGCCCACAGGGCGATCAGCTCCCCGCAATGGGCGGGCAGGCCGCGCACCAACTTGCAGAGGTATTGGCGGCTGGAGCCTTCGCGGCCATCGAGGGCCTTGTCGTTCTCCTGGGCGAGCATCTGGCGGATTCCGGCTTGGCCTTCGCGAATCTGGGCGGGGATGTAGCGGAACAGAACCTTCAGAAAGGGGATGTCGGAGATGCGGGGCGCCTCGTAGATATCGGGGCCGGCATGGCTTTCCAGCATTTCCCAGAAGGCTTCGGCATGCAGGGCCATCGCATCGCGCGGACTGGCCGCTTCCTTCTTGTCCTTGCCGCCGAACATGCCGAGCAGGCCCTTGCGATTCTTTCCCTTGTCGGCGGCGCGGGCGCCTCCGGCCTTGGTCAGCAGGGTTTGGATATGGGACCAGCGGTCGTCCCAGAGGAAAAGCACCACGTTTTCCCGCTCCGGACGCAGGAAGAGCTCGTAGAAGGTCTCGGGGCGCAGGTCCTCGAAAGGGATGCTCTGGGCGAGCAGCGATATTCGGCGGGCCGACAGCATGGTGGGGGCGATGTGCTCGGCCACCGCCTGGATGAAGATCTCGCCGAAAGTGGGCGACAGCGGGTAAGGCAGGGCGGAACCACCCCGTTCCGGGACATGGAGCGCCTCGATTCGCTCACGCAGGAATTGGCAGAGACTGTCGGTGAAGACCGACTCGAACTTCTCCTGGTAGCCGGGCGGCTGCTCGACCGGCTGGACGGGGGCGACTTCCGGCGGCGCTTGGCGTTCGACCAACTGACCCAGCAGGGACAGAGGCAACAGAGCCTTGACGGCCTTCTCGCGGGCGGTCGAGAAGTCCCTCGATCGGGTGATGGCGTCGAGGAACAGATTAACGATTTCCGACCGCGTGCCCGTTGGCAAGACACCGGGCGGGATCAATTCGTCGACCGCTTGGCGGATGTGGCCCTTCAGTTCCTCCAGATGGGCGGCGGCACGCAAATGGGCCTGCCATTGCCGACAGGCCGGCGACGCGTGCGGAACATGCCCCTCGCCCTTCATCTCGCTTCCGACCGGCGGCTTCCGGTTTGCCGGTGCCGCCCCTTCCCTTGGAGAACCCTTCCTCGAACATAGCCCAGCCTTGTCCAGATAGCATCGGGGAAGTGGAGCCGGTCCAGGTCGCTCCTGTGGATAGTTCGGGGACTACCCATTTTGGCGGCTGGCAATGACGGAGCGGGCGGCGTATGGTGCCGCCCATGCGACGCCTCCGTAATGCCAAGATCATCGCCACCCTGGGCCCAGCTAGCGAATCCAAGGAACGCCTGACCGAACTCTTCAAGGTCGGTGCCGATGTGTTTCGCCTGAACTTCAGCCACGGGTCCCACGAGGGCCACAAGGCCCGCTTCGATACCATCCGCTGCATCGAGAAGTCCTTCGGACGGCCGATCGGCATCCTGCAGGACCTGCAGGGGCCCAAGCTGCGGGTGGGTAAGTTCGAGGGCGGCAAGGCCCGGGTCGAATCGGGACAGCTTTTCCGCCTCGACATGGCGAGGGACCCGGGCGACACCCGGCGTGTCCAGCTTCCCCATCCGGAGGTCTTCAAGGCCTTGTCGCCGCAGACCGAACTGCTGCTGGACGACGGGCGCGTCCGTCTCTGCATCCTGGATTGCGGCGACGATTGGGCGGAGACCGAGGTGGTGGTGGGCGGCCTGCTTTCCGACCACAAGGGCGTCAACGTGCCCAGCGCGGTGCTCGACCTTTCCCCGCTGACTCCCAAGGATCGCCGCGACCTGGAATTCGGGTTGCAGATGGGCGTCGACTGGGTGGGTCTGTCCTTCGTGCAGCGAGCCGAGGATGTGGCCGAGGCCCGGCGGCTGGTGGACGGCCGCGCGGCGATTCTGGTCAAGATCGAGAAGCCGGCGGCCATCGACCAGTTGGCCGAGATCGTCGAACTGGCCGACGCGGTCATGGTGGCGCGCGGCGATCTGGGCGTCGAGGTTCCGGCCGAGGACGTGCCGGTGCTGCAAAAGGAAATCATCCATGCCTGCCAACAGAAGGGCAGGCCGGTGGTGGTGGCGACCCAGATGCTCGACTCCATGGTCCATGCGCCGATGCCCACCCGCGCCGAGGCCTCCGACGTGGCGACCGCCATCTATGACGGCGCCGACGCGGTGATGCTGTCGGCGGAAACGGCGGTCGGCGACTATCCCATCGAGGCGGTGCGCATGATGGACCGCATCATCCGCCGTATCGAGCGTGACCCTCTCTACCGCAAGGTGACCGACGCCGAACGGCGCATGCCCGAATCGACGGCGGCCGACGCCATTACCGCTGCCGCCCGCCAGGTGGCCCATACCATTTCGGCGGCTTGCATCGTCGCGTTTTCCTCGACCGGTTCGACGACCCTTCGGGCGGCCCGCGAACGGCCGGAGGTGCCCATTCTCGGCCTGACCGCCAATCAGACGACGGCGCGCCGTCTCGCCCTGGCCTGGGGCGTGCATCCGGTGCTGACCAGCGACCTGCGTTTCTTCAACGACATGGTGATGAAGGCGGTGTCGGTGGCGGTGAAGGAGGAATTCGCCGTGGCCGGCCAGCAGCTCGTGGTGACGGCGGGCGTACCCTTCGGCACTCCCGGCGCCACCAACGTCCTGCGTATCGCCAAGGTCTAGTCGTTTCTGCGGCTCTACAGCTTCAGCACCACCTTGACGATGCTGGTGTCGTCGGGGTTGTTGGACTGCGTGAAGCCCAAGGCCCGGCAAAGCTTCAGCATGGTGCCGTTCTCGCGCAGCACGTCGCCGTGGATTTCCCCGATGCCACGCGACTTGGCATATTCGATGATGCGGCGCATGAGGAAGACGCCCAGGCCGAGGCCCGTCATCTCCTGCTCCACCATAATGGCGTATTCGGCTTTCTGCAGGTCTGGGTCGGCGTTGATGTGCACCGTGCCGTAGATGGGCGTCTTCCCGGGGATGCCCCGTTCGGTGAGGATCAGCGCCATTTCGCGGTCGTAGTCGATCTGGGTGAAGCGCGCCGCCTGGAGGTGCGACATGGTCTGCATGGGCACGAAGAAGCGCAACCGGATTTCCTCCGGCGTCAGGCGGGCGAAGGTCTCCTGCAGGGAGGGCTCGTCCTCGGGTACCACCGGGCGCAGGAACAGCAGCCGCCCGTCGCCCAGCGGTACCTCCTGTTCCAAGTCCTTCGGATAGGGCCGGATGGCCAGGCGGTCGGCGCCCGAGCCGTGAGCGGCCTTGACCTTGACGCGGGCATCG
The DNA here is from genome assembly GCA_039908345.1 of Magnetospirillum sp. WYHS-4. NCBI lineage: Bacteria > Pseudomonadati > Pseudomonadota > Alphaproteobacteria > Rhodospirillales > Rhodospirillaceae > Magnetospirillum > Magnetospirillum sp. WYHS-4. The sequence continues at coordinate 39,483 of JAMOBD010000038.1, read as the reverse complement.
AGGGCGACCACGCCCCATTCGTCGGCCAGCAGCGGGTTGATATCCAATTCGGATATCTCCGGGACGTCGACCACGAGTTGGGAAATCTTCAATAGCGTCAGTGCCACAGCATCCAGGTTGACCGCCTTCAGGCCCCGGAAGCCGGTCAACTGCTTGTAGATGCGGGTGTTCGACATCAATTCGCGAGCCAGGCGCATGTTGAGTGGCGGCAGACCCAGGGCCTTGTCGTCGATCACCTCGACCGCCGTGCCGCCGTGGCCGAACAGGATGATCGGTCCAAACTGCGGGTCGGACAGCACACCCATGATCAACTCGTAGGCGCCGGGGCGACGCACCATGGGTTGTACCGTGACGCCCTCCAGGCGGGCGTCGGGCCTTGCCTTGCCGATGCGGTCCAGCATCTCGGCGGCCGCCGCCTTGACCAGAGCCGGGCCGGCGATGTCCACCAGCACCCCGCCGATATCCGACTTGTGGGTGATGTCGGGCGACAGCACCTTCAGCACCACCGGGCCGCCCAGTTCGGCGGCGATTCCCGCCGCTTCGTCGGGCGTGCAGGCGATATGGGTCGGCACCGTGGGGATGCCGTAGGCCGCCAGCATGGATTTGGCCTCCGGTTCGGTCAGCCAATCGCGGCCGTCCTCGACCGCCCGCTTGGCGATGGTGCGGGCGCGGTCGGCATCGACCGTGAAATCCTCCGGCATGGAGAGCGGGGTCTCCATCAGCAGTTCCTGGCTGCGCTTATAGTTCACGAGGTAGGTGAAGGCGCGCACCGCCTGCTCCGGCGTGTCATAGGTCGGGATGCGCTTTTCCTCGAACAGGTGGCGGGATTCGCGCGCCGCGCTGTCGCCCACCCAACTGGTCAGGACCCGTTGGCCCTTGCGTTCTCCGGCCACCGTGGCGACCGCGCGGGCGGCGTCGATGGGCGAGGCGACGGCGGTCGGGCAGTTGAGCACCAGGGTGGTGTCTACCCCCTTGTCCGCCAGGAGAATGCGCAGGGAATCCTCGTAACGCTTTCCGGGCGCATCGCCGATGATGTCGACCGGGTTGCCGTGCGACCATGTGGGCGGCAGCACGGCATTGAGCTTCTGGATCGTCTCGGGCTGCAACTGGGCGAGCCGGCCGCCCAGGGCCACCAGGGCATCGGTCGCCAGCACGCCGATTCCGCCGCCGTTGGTCAGAATGGCGAGGCGGTCGCCCTCCGGCGGGGTCATCATGGCCAGCACCTCGACGGCGTCGAAAAGCTGGGTCAGGCTGATTACGCGCAACATGCCGGCGCGCTTGAACACGGCGTCGTAGACGGAATCCAGCCCGGCCAGGGCACCGGTATGGGAGGCCGCCGCCTTGGCGCCTTCGGCATAGCGGCCGGCCTTGACCACGATCACCGGCTTCATGCGCGCCGCGGCGCGGGCCGCCGACATGAACTTGCGGGCGCTGGTCACGGCCTCCACGTACATCAGGATGGCCCGCGTGTTGGGATCGTTGGCCAGATAGTCGAGCATGTCGCCGAAATCCACGTCGGCCATGTCGCCCAGCGACACCAGATGGGAGAAGCCGATGCCGCGGCTGTGGGCCCAATCGACCACCGAGGTGACGATGGCACCCGACTGGGCGACGAAGGCGATGGGGCCGGTCTTGGGCGAGACGTGGCAGAAGCTGGCGTTGAGCCCGATGCGAGGCGCCATGATGCCCAGGCAATTGGGCCCGATGATGCGGAAGGAATAGGGTTTTGCGGCGTCGAGCAGGCTTTGCTTCAGCGCCCGTCCCGCCTCGTCGGCACCTTCGCCGAAGCCGGCGGTGATGACCACCGCCGCCCGGGTGCCGCGCGCCCCCAGTTCGGCAACGATGCCCGGTATGGCGTGGGGCGGGGTGCTGATCACCGCCAGGTCGGGGGTGACCGGCAGGCTGGCCACGTCCTTGTAGGTCAGCACGCCGTGGATCGCCTGGTGCTTGGGGTTGACCGGCATGACCGGTCCCTCGAATCCGGACAGGAAGAGGTTGCCCGCCAGCACCGCACCCACCGACTGCGGCCGGTTGCTGGCGCCGATGAGGGCGATGGACTTGGGCTTGAAGAGCTTGTCGAGATTACGGACGGTCATGAAAAACGTTCCTGGTTGATCCAATTCTTCGCAGGTGCAAAAATCATCGCCGAAATTGCGGAGAATAGCAAATGACCGAACGGTAACTGTCAGATGGCGTGGGAAACGATCCGCAAGTCAGGGCCCTATCGGGTGTCGCCCAACCTGCCGGACTACGCGACGGCGCGGGCATCCTTCACCTGGGAGGCGGCGCGGGCCGAGTTGGCCGGCCTGCCGGGCGGGGGCCTCAATATCGCCTTCGAGGCGGTGGACCGCCACGCGGCGAGTGGGCGGGTCGCGTTGCGCTGCCTGCGCAAGGGCGGTACCGTCGAGGACATCGGCTACGCCGACCTGGCCGCCCGCACCAACCGCTTCGCGAACCTGCTGGTCTCCCTCGGGGTGAAGAAGGGCGAGCGGGTCTTCGGTCTGGCGGGCAGGGTGCCGGAACTCTACGTGGCGGCCTTGGGCAGCCTGAAGGCCGGGGCGGTCTTCTGTCCGTTGTTTTCGGCCTTCGGGCCGGAACCCATCCTCACCCGCCTGCAATTGGGCGAGGCCAAGGTTCTGGTGACCACGGAAGCCCTCTACGAGCGCAAGGTGGCGGCGATCCGGAACCAGGTGCCGAGTCTGGAGCGGGTGATCGTCATCGGTGCCGATTGGGACGCCAGCCTGGCGGCGATGTCGGACACTTTCGCCATTCCCCCGACGGCCCCGGAGGACCCGGCACTGCTGCACTTCACCAGCGGCACCACGGGCAAACCCAAGGGCGCCCTGCACGTGCACGAGGCGGTGGTGGCCCATCGCCTGACCGGCAAGCTGGCGCTCGACTTGCGGCCTGGGGATATTTTCTGGTGCACGGCCGATCCAGGCTGGGTGACCGGGACTTCTTACGGGATCGTGGCGCCGTTGGCCAACGGGGTCACCCTGATCGTCGACGAGGAGGATTTCGACCCTCAGCGCTGGTGCCGGGTCTTGCAGGACCAGCGCGTCACCGTCTGGTACACGGCGCCCACCGCTATCCGCATGATGATGCGCCAAGGCGTCGAGCCGTTCCGCCGCTTCGACTATTCGTCTTTGCGCCTGCTGGCCAGCGTCGGCGAGCCGCTCAATCCCGAAGGCGTCGTCTGGGGCCAACAGGTTTTCGGTTCCCCCTTCCACGACACTTGGTGGCAGACCGAGACCGGGGCGATCATGATCGCCAACTATCCCACCCTGGACGTCCGTCCCGGTTCCATGGGCAAGCCCCTGCCGGGCATCGAGGCGGCCATCCTGCGGCCCGGGCCGGGCGGCGGGCTGGAACCGGCAGCCGAGACGGACGCCGAGGGCGAATTGGCGCTCAAGGTGGGCTGGCCGTCCCAGTTCCGCGGCTATCTGGACGAACCGGAACGTACCGCCAAGCGTTTCGTCGGTGGCTGGTATCTGACCGGCGACATCGCCAAGCGGGATGCCGATGGCTATTACTGGTTCGTCGGGCGGGCCGACGATGTCATCAAGTCGTCGGGCCATCTGGTCAGCCCGTTCGAGGTGGAAAGCCTGCTGCTCGAACATCCGGCGGTGGCCGAGGCCGGGGTGATCGGCAAGCCCGATCCGGTGACCGGCGAATCGATCAAGGCCTTCGTTTCCCTGAAGGCGGGGCAGGTGGCGTCCGACGCCCTGGTCCGCGAGTTGGTGGGATTCGCCCGCAAGCGCCTGGGCGCGGCACTGGCCCCGCGCGAGATCGCGATCCTGGATGGACTGCCCCGCACCCGTTCGGGTAAGATCATGCGCCGCCTGCTGAAGGCTCGCGAACTGGGCCTGCCGGAAGGCGACATCTCGACGCTGGACGATTGACCGAGCGGCGGGCTTGTCACCGGACCGTGGTTTGACAGGTGGCGGCGATTATGTACTATGACCGCACCTAATCCATGGATTAGAAGCTCCATATCACCGATGGTTCCCGAATGCGCCGCATAGTCTTACGTTCCGGCCTGGCGAAAGAGGAAGGAACGCCCGGCCTGCGACTGGCGCTTCCCCGAAAGCTGGATCTGACTTCCAAGTTCAATGGGGCCGTTCTTGCATCGGCTGGCGAACTCCGTCGTGCTTGCCTGGGGAAAGGCGAATTCCTTGGATTGGACAAGTCGAGGGCCTTTCAGATCCGGGCTAGCGGCGAGAGCCGGAAAGCTCTGCGGAAGAAGGCTTTTCGGAAGGGCTTTCTCGACGGGCTGTCCGCCCTTTCCAGCCTCTATGCCACCCCTTTGACCCCTTCCGCTTCGGAAACCGAAAAGGAAGGCTGAACCGATGGCCGAGTCCCAGGGTACCCACCCTGTTCCAGGCGCCCCGGCACCGGAAGAAGATACTGTGTCGCTTCCCATCGAAGTCGAGGATGCAGTCAAGCAGGCTTTGCGGGGCGTCGTCGACGACGACAAGGTTTCGGTGGTCATCGAGCATCTAAGCCACCTGATCCGCTTGGAAACCCGGCATGTCCCCGACGGTACGTTCGATATCGAGGAGATAGAATTTCTCGACAAGCTTGCCCCGGATGCCCATTTCGCGGATCAGGTCGCCAAGCTTACCCTCAGGCAGGCCGAGATCGACTTGATGCGTCAAGAAGAAGAGATCGAGGGTCGAAGACAGGAACGGAACGATCTGCGCGACCTCCAGAAGCTGGCGATGAAATCCGCTTTGCTCCTCGGCTTTGCCCTGGTCGCCGGAGCCGTTGCCAGTGCCTATTTCAACGCTTCCGCAGTGGGGGTGGCCCTGGCCGGGGCCGCCGCCGCCGGTATGGTAGCAAAGTTCCTGGATGCCGGGGGCGATCGGAAGGAGAAGGAACGATCATGACCGAAGCCGAAATCCGTGCGCAGGTGTTGATGGTGCTGAAGGAGGTGGCTCCCGACCTGGACGAGGGCGTCCTGAAGCCCGACGTGAACTTCCGCGACCAGTTCGAATTCGATTCCGTGGACTGCCTGAACTTCGCCCTGGCCCTGGAGCGCACCTTCACCATCCACATTCCCGAACTGGATTACCCGAGGCTGTCCAGCCTGGACAGCGCGACGGCCTATCTGACCGGATTGCTTGCCCGCTAGGCAGGGGACGGCTACGATCAGGCCGCATGATAACCGGTCGGGGGACCTGGGATGGAATTCGGCAGGGTGTTGCGGTGGCTGGCCGCCGGGCTGGCTCCTTTGCTGTCGGCCTGTGAGAACGGGCCCTCCGTGGTCTCCAATTTCAGCAAGGGCCAAGCGCTGATCGATAGCGTGCTCACCTATGCCTCGAAGGATGGGCCGATACTGGCCCAAGTACTGGGAAATCCCTTCGGCATGGAGGAGCCCCTGTTTGGAAATCTGGTGCGCGACCGCTTGCCGGATGGGGTCATGGGGCGGGTGGTGACCTTCACCGGCCGCGAATCCGAGGCGCCCCACCCCAATATCCGGGTCATCGTCATGTTCGGCGGCTTGACCGCCATGCCGGCCCATCGGCTTTGCGACGGCCGGCATCCCGAACTGTCCTTCAATCCCGACAAGCTGACGGTGCGGGCGGTGCTTTGCGCCGACGGCGATCCCCTGTCGGATGCCGAGGGCTGGGCGCGCAACATCCAGGGCCCGAACGACCGTCCGTTCCGTCGCCTGCTGGGCGACATGTCCCGTGCCTTGTTGCAGGGGCGGGGGTGAAGAACCTTTCTTTTTCGTCCTGCCGGCGGCTAAATATCGCGCCATGATAAAGCATGATGACGTCACGACCGTTCGCTTGGGGCTGATGGCGCCGCTCACCGGCTTGGTCGCTCTGTACGGGCCGGAAATCACTTGGGCCGGCCGCATTGCCTGCGACGAGGTGAACGCGGCCGGGGGATTGCTGGGGCGGCCCTTGGAACTGGTGATCGTGGATGATGGCAGTCTTCCGGAAACGGCAGTCCCGGCGGCCGAACGTCTGGTCGATGAGATGGGATGCGTCGGTATCATCGGCAACCTTCTGTCCAATTCGCGGATTGCCGTCGCCAACCGCGTGGCCGACCCGCGCCGGGTTCCGCATTTGAACTTCTCTTTCTACGAGGGCAGCATCTCGTCGCGCTACTTTTTCCATTTCGCGGCCCTGCCCAACCAGCAGATCGACCGCATGATTCCCTACATGGCCGATCGCTTCGGCCCAAAGATGTTCTTTGCCGGCAGCAATTACGAATGGCCGCGCGGCTCGATCGACGCGGCCAAGATGGCACTGGCCGGCCTTGGCGGCGAGGTAGTGGGCGAGACCTATCTGCCTATCGGTTCGGCGGATATCGACGAGTTGCTGGACGAACTCGCCAAGTCGGGCGCCGACGTGTTCGTGCCCTATTTCGCCGGCGCCGATCAGATCAACCTGCTGACCCGCTTCTCGGAACTCGGCCTTAAGGATCGCATGGCGGTGGTCATGGGGCATTACGACGAATCCATGGTCGGCTATCTTCCGCCCGAGGTTCGGGCGGGATTCTATTCCAGTAACACCTACTTCATGTCCGTCGACACGCCGGCCAACCGGGCCTACCTGGAACGCCTCTCGAACTTGCCGGGGGTGACTGGAATCTGGCCCGGGGGAAATGGTCTGCTGACCAATTTCGGCGAAGGTACGTATCTCTGCGTCAAGGCGTTTGCCGAAGCGGTTCGCCGAGCCGGCTCCCTTGGTGTCGAGGATCTGATCGTCGCGTTGGAACAGGTGTCCGTAACCGGACCTCAGGGCGAGGTCAGTATGGACCCACTGACCCATCATGCCGCGGTCAACGGTTACCTGGCTTGCTGCCGGGAGGATGGCACCTTCGAACTTATCGAGAATTTCGGGCAGATCGCGCCGGTGATTCCGACGCGCTACCGTCATCTATTCGACCTGCCGAGCGGGGATGAGGTTGAACGCCGGGCTCTTCGGCCGCCATCGCCGCCGCTCGACCGTCTGTTCGACATGACGGGGATAGCTTTGTTATCCAGGGACAAGACGGTCGCCTACGTCAACGAGCCATTTCTGCGCCTCTGGCGATCCCGCAATCAACAGGCTTTTCTTGGCCGTGCGGGCGGCGACCTTTGGAAGCACCCTGGGATTTTTGACGAGATTCTCGACAATAAGGCCCTCGCGGCGCCCTGGTCGGGAATCCTGGAAGCCCTCCTTCTCGACGGCGAAACGGGAGCTCGGTTCGTTCGCGTCGAGCCGATGCACGACGATGCCCAGGAGCCGAACGGCTATGCCCTGACCTGTCTGGACATGTCTTCCCTCGATTCCCATGCCGTGGCGAGCAAACGGGCCTTGAGCCAGATTCTTTCCATTGCCGACACGGCGATCGTCGCGACGGACGAAGGGGGGCACATTCTCCAGGCCAACGAAAGTGCCTGTACCCTGTTCGGCTATGCGGAATCCGAATTGCTGGGCCTGCCCGTCCACCTTCTCGTGCCGCCCCAGTCGCGGAAGATCCATGCCCGTTTCCTTGAGCGGTTTCTGCACTCCGACGACATGTCCATCCCCATGGGGCGCCGGGGTGCCATCGCCGGCTATCGCAAGGACGGGTCCGAATTTCCGGCGCAGGCGTCGATTTCCAAAGTTCATGGCGAGGATGGCTGGGTCCTGGTCGCGACCCTCCAAGATGTCTCGGAACGCAAGAAGATCGAGGAGGAATTGACTTGGCAGGCGACGCACGATCCCCTGACGAACCTGCCGAACAGGGCTTTGATTCGCGACCGGATATCCAATGCCCTGAGCCGCGGCCAGCGATCGACCAAATTGGTGGGGCTGCTGTTCATCGATCTCGATGGTTTCAAACTGGTCAACGATAGCCATGGCCATGACGTCGGTGACGAGTTGCTGATTGAGGCGAGCAAACGACTGATCGGCATCGTGCGGCCGGGCGACACATTGGCACGGCTTGGCGGTGACGAATTCGTCATCCTCTGCGAACAGATCGACGACGACGCCCAACTGGCCACCGTGGCCCAAAGGGTGGTCGAGGAACTGCGCAATTGCTTCCGGATCCGGGGTCAGACCCTTTACATCTCGGCCAGTGTCGGTATCGCCTTCGGCATTGGGGACGCGGTAACGCCCGAAGATCTGTTGCGCAACGCGGATGCCGCCATGTATTTGGCCAAGGACCAGGGGCGGGACAACTGGAAGATATTCAATGACGAGATTCACGAAAGGGCCAAGCGCGAATTGGCTCTCGGCAATGGGCTCAGGACCGCCCTGGAACGAGATGAGATGCGGCTTATGTACCAGCCCATCGTGGATGTCGCCTCGACGTGCATCGTCGGGGCCGAGGCGCTGATTCGCTGGTTTCCGGCCGACGGGCCGGTATCGCCCGACCGGTTTATTCCGGTGGCCGAAAAAACGGGAGCGATTTCACTGATCGGCCAATGGGTCCTGGAGGAAGCCTGTGCGGCGCAGGCCCGCTGGCAGGCGCGGGCCGGGACGGACGCGGCTCCTTATGTCTCGGTCAACGTTTCCACACGGCAGTTGGACGATACGGACCTGATCCCCCGTTTCCAAAGGACCATTGCCTCTGCCGGAACGGCATACGACCGGGTTCTGTTGGAAATCACGGAATCCTCCTTGATGCGCGATGTCGAGGCGAACCTGATAACCCTGAACGGCTTGGGAGAGCTTGGCTTGGCCATCGCGGTGGATGATTTCGGAACCGGATATTCGTCATTGAGCCAGTTGCTCCGTATGCCGGTGCACTACCTGAAGATCGACCGTGCTTTCGTCCGGGAACTGGTAGCGGAGAAGAACAGCCGGGCCATCGCCGCAGCCATTATCGGAATGGCCCATGCGCTCGATATCAAGGTCATCGCAGAGGGCGTGGAAACCGAAGCGCAACTCGGCATTCTGCGTACCATGGGGTGTGACCGGGCCCAGGGATACCTGTTCAGCAAGCCGGTTCCGGAGGACGAGTTCGTCGCTTTCCTGTTGAAAAGCTTGGTCGGGGCGACTGGATTCGAACCAGCGGCTTCCTGCTCCCAAAGCAGGCGCTCTACCAGGCTGAGCTACGCCCCGTGTGCTCCGAGGTAACACGGCGGCCGCCGCCGTACAAGCCAAGGGATCATACGGCCTTGGAGTGGCGCTTCTGGCCTTGTTCCAGGTAGGCGTCGAAGGCGGCGGCGGCCAGGCGGACGAAGGCGCGGCCGGCCGTCGTCACGGCCACCTTGCCGCCGTCCAGGATCAGCAGGCCGTCGGCGGCCAAGGGTTCCAGCTTCTTCAGGTCGGCGGCGAAGTGGTCGCGCGTGACGCCGTGGCGGGCGCAGACGGCGTCCAGGTCGAGGGCGAGGTCGCACATCAGGCGCTCGATCACGTCGGCCCGCAGGCGGTCCTCGGCGGTGAGCGCCAGGCCCTTGCGGGTGGCGAAGCGGCCTTGGGCGATGGCGTTGCCGTAGTCCTTGAGCGGCAGCGCGTTCTGCACGTAGCCCTGGGGCAATTGGCCGATGGCGGAGGCGCCCATGCCGATCAGCACCTGGCCGCGGTCGGTAGTGTAGCCCTGGAAATTGCGGTGCAGCCCGCCTTCGCCCAATGCCACCGCCAGGCTGTCGTCCGGCAAGGCGAAATGGTCGAGTCCGACCGCCCTGTATCCGAGGTCCTCCAGCCGCTCCGACGCCGCCGAAAACTGCTCCCAGCGTTCCTGGGTGCCGGGCAGGGCGGCTTCGTCGATCATCTTCTGGTGGCTCTTCATCCAGGGGACATGGGCGTAGCCGAACAGGGCGACTCGTGCCGGCTTCAGGCTGGCGGCCAGTTCCACCTCGCGCAGCACCCGCGCCGTGTCCTGCCGGGGCAGGCCGTACATCAGGTCCATGTTGACCCGTGCGATGCCGTGCTTGCGTAGCCAGTCGACCACCTGCTTCGTCATCTCGAAGGGCTGGATGCGGTTGATCGCCGCCTGGACTTCGGCATCGAAGTCCTGCACCCCGATGCTGGCCCGGTTGACCCCGGCCGCCGCCAGGGCCTTCACGTAGTCCTCGGTGGCGGTGCGGGGGTCCAGCTCGACGGCGATTTCTGCGTCGGGCGCCACGTCGAAGCGGGCGCGCAGGCGGTCGATGATCTCCAGCCAGTCGTCGCCCCGCAGCATGGTTGGGCTGCCGCCGCCCCAGTGCAGATGGCGGGCCCGGAAGCGGCCGGGCAGGGCGGCGGCCACCAGGTCGATTTCCGCCAGCAGGCTGTCCAGGTACTCGCGCACCGGTTCATAGCGCTTCACGATCTTGGTGTAGCAGCCGCAAAACCAGCACATGGAATCGCAGAACGGGATATGGAAATAGAGCGACAGGCCGGTCTCCGGGGCCAAGGTTCCCAGCCATTCCCGGTAGAGATCCCCATCCACCGCTTCGGAGAAGTGGGGCGCGGTGGGGTAGCTGGTGTAGCGGGGAACCCGCAGGTCGTACTTGGTCAGGAGATCGCCGGTCATGGTGCCCGTCCTTGGCTTCGGTGGCGCCACGTTAGCCTGGAACGTCGGGCCTGTCCAAGCGTCAGATGCGCCGGTCCCAGACGGCGATGTGGTCGAGCAGCCAATAACGGATGCCGGTGGACACCAAGTCCTTCATGTCGTCCCGCCGGCCCTCGCGGCAGAGATGGATGGCGTCCTCCAGGTCGCGCAGCATGACCCGGTGGAGCACCGTGTGCTCCTTGAGATCGGGATGCCCCATCGACCGCATGGTGTCTTCCTCGTGGGTGAAATGGGTGATGGCGGCGTTGCGCAGGGCCTGGACGCGAATACAGAGCAGCGGTTCCGGCTCTCCGTCCGCGAGAGCCGAGTGGATGCCGTTGAGCAGGCGAACCAGTTCCTCGTGCTCGGCGTCGATGGCGGTCCGGCCGATCCGGTGTTCCGGTCCAAAGGAGATCAGGTCTTCGCCTCCCCGCCGCGGCAAGTGGGCGAAGGCGTCCCAGAAGTCCTGGTCGTCGAAGAACTCGTGCTTGAAGATCAGGTCCTCGAAGAAGCGGAAAGCGTCGATCATGCCGTCGGTATGGCTGGAAGCCTGGGCGACGGCGGCGCGGATCGACCCCATGCGTTCCCGCATGGTGTCGTGGATGGGCTCGTGGGTGTCCCACTCCGCGTAGCCGGCCCCCCGCACCAGGGAACGCTCGGCGGCGAAATGATCCGAAATCTCCAGCAGCACCTCATCAAGGCGGCTGTTGAGGGCTGTCGGCGCTCCCCCCGCCTTCCAGGCATCGAACAGGTCGTTGACCTGGACGGCGATGCGCCGATGATGGGCGTCGATGGCGGCGTTGCCGGTGTTCGGGATGTGGTCGGGGTCGACGAAGCTCATGCCGGGCGCTTCAGAACAGCCGGTGCTGATAGGTGATGTGGTCCAACAGCCAGAAGCGTGCCTGGTTGACCAGGAAGGCCCCCGTGGCTTCGCAATCGCCGTCCTCGCAATGGCGGCGGGCAAGGGCCAAGTCGGCACGCAGGATGTCGATGGCTTCGCGGGCCTGCTTGGCGGGTTGGGATTCCGGCCTGCCGATCCGCGTGACCTCGGTCTCCAGGTGGGCCAGCCAGTCGTCCCGCAGGATATCGAAACGGGCCAGGACGTCATCGCAGGCGGCCCGGTCGGCGATCGCCTCGTGCACGGCGTTCAGCGCCGCCACCAATTCCGAATGCCGGGAATCGACGCCGTTCTCCCCCAAGACCAGCCGCGAATCCCAGGTCACCAAGCGCGGACCGCGCGGGGCCTCGGCATGGCGGCGGAAGGTGTCCCAGAAGTCCTGGTCGTCGAAGAATTCATGCTGGAAGATCATTTGGTCGAAGAATTCGAAGGCCTGCATCAGGCTCAGGTGACGGTGGGGGACGGCCCCGGCGTGTTCGGCCACGTCGCGCAGGCGGGACCGCAGCGCATCGTGCAGGGTTTCGTGGAACTTCCATTCCTGGTATCCGGCGCCGCGGGTGATGATCTCTTCCACCGTCAAGTGGATTTCCACGTCGCGCAAGGCTGCCGCCAGGCTCGTATCCAGCGATCCGATGCCGTCCCATCCCTTCCAGGCTTCGTAGACATGGTTCACCGCGTGGGCGATGTGACGATGGTGGGCATCGATCGCCGCGTTGCCGGTGGTGGGGATGCTGTCGGGATCGACAAAATGCATGAGATGCCTTGTTTGGGATGATTTGAAATTATGGCGTAGACGTCAATTCGATGCAAATGGGTTTCATTGGGTTCCGGCCGTCATGCCGCTCGTGAAGGGATGGCGGGGGCCGTAGTCGCCGATCGGGCTCAGGTGGCCGACCAGACCGGTGTCGGGGCGCCAGAGGAAGACCGGGCAGGCGGCCGGCTCCAGGACAAAGGTGGACTCCGCCCCGGGCCGCAGATCCAGGGACATCTGGAAGGCGATGGCCGGGGCCGTGGAAGCGACGGTGCCGCCGAAACGAGCCTCGACCGGCCGGTGGAGATGGCCGCAAAGCAGGCGCAGCACCTGGGGATGGCGGCGCAACAGGGCGTCGAAGGGCTCGGCACCCCGAAAGGGCGAGCGGTCCATGAAATGGATGCCGGTCCGGAAGGGCGGATGATGCATGAACAGCAGGGTGGGGCGATCGGGAGCCTCGGCCAACCGGTCTTCCAGCCAGGCCAGTCGGGCCGGACAGAGTTCCCCGAGGTAGGTGCCGGGCACCTGGGTGTCGAGGCCGATCAGGCGCAAGGAGTGGCCTTCGACCGTGTAATGGAGGAATTCGCCCTCGGCGGGCAGGTAGCCCAAATCGGCGAAGGCCGTCCGCATGGCTTCCCGGTCGTCGTGGTTGCCGGGGATCGCGTAGACGGGAACGCCCAGGCTCGCCAAGCCTTCCTTCACCGGGCCGTAGTCGGGGCGGCCGCTCTTGTCGATCAGGTCCCCGGTGACCAGAACCAAGTCGGGCCCTGGCGTGAGCGTCTTGATGTGATCGAGGGCGGCGGCCAGCGCCTTGGCGCCGTCCACCTTGCCCTTGATGGGGATGCCGTCGCTCCGGAAGTGGAAATCGGAAAGCTGGGCGACGATCATGCCGGCCATCCGGCAACCTCGATGCGCTGGCTGCCTAGTCCGGCCACTCCCAGGGTCATGACATCGCCGGGTTTCAGGAAGACCTGGGGATCGCGGCCCCAGCCGACGCCCGGCGGGGTCCCCGTGGTAATCACGTCGCCCGGCATCAGGGTCATGAACTGGCTCAGGTAGGACACCAGGAATCCTACGCCGAAGGCCATGGCCGAGGTATTGCCGTCCTGGCGGCGTTCGCCGTTGACGTCCAGCCACAGGGGGAGGTTCTGGGGATCGGCTACCTCGTCGCGGGTGACCAGCCAGGGCCCGAGGGGGGCGAAGCCGTCGAAGCTCTTGCCCTTGAGGAATTCCCCGCCGCGCTTTTTCTGGTATTCCCGCTCCGAGATGTCGTTCATCACCGCGTAGCCGGCCACATGGGCCAGAGCGTCCGCTTCTTCCACATAGAGGGCGCGCCGGCCGATCACGACGGCCAGTTCGACTTCGTGGTCGGTATGGGTGGAACCGCGGGGCAGCACCAGGATGTCGTGGGGACCGGCCAGGGCGGTGGTCGCCTTGGCGAAGACCAGTGGCTCCTTGGGCGGCGGGGTGCCGGTTTCGGCGCAGTGCTCGACGTAGTTCCAGCCGATGCCGAGGATCTTGCCGATGCCGGCCAGCGGCGGTCCCAGGCGTGGGGTGCCGGGAACGATGGGCAGGGTAGCGGGATCGAGGGCCGCCAGGGCGGCCAGCCGCTCGGGCGCCAGAACATCCGGGGTGACGTCGGCGACCACCGCCGACAGGTCGCGCAGGCTGCCGTCGGGGGCCAGCAAGCCCGGCCTTTCGCCGCCGGGAGGGCCGTAACGCAGGAGCTTCATGGCAACCAAGCCTTGGGGAAGGTGTCGAGACGGGGCGCCATCCAGAGGGCCGCGGCACCGATGGCAAGCCCGTAGGGGACGTTCTTGCCGTCGCCGAAGCCATGGCGCAGGACCGGTAGCCAGACCAGCAGCAGCGACCCGGGAGGGCGTCGCAGGGAGAGGGCGAACAGGGCGACGACTCCACCTAGCAGGGCAGTCAACAAGAGGTATTCGGGCAACGGCTTCCAGCCGGTCCAGAGGCCGACGGCGACCAGCAGCTTGACGTCGCCACCCCCCATCAAGCCCCGGGCGAAGACCAGGATGCCGACCAGGAGAATGCCGGCGGCGGTCGCCAGGTGATCGATGGCGATAGCCTGCCAGGGCAGGTCCGCCAGGATGGCGACGGGAAGGAAAAGAAGGGCCACCCCTACCGAGAACAGGTTCGGGATGCGCATGCTGGTGAAGTCGGACAACATCGCGGCAATCAGCGCCACCAGCGCCAGGGCCATCAGGCCCGCTTGCAGGGCGAAAGCCATGAAGAAGGTCTCCCGAAACCGGGAACGGCTTCCCCCGCTCCCGCGAGGAAAGCCGTCCCGTGTCCGTCAACCGCGCCTTCACCCCGAGGGCTACCGGCGCGCCAGCCGCCGTGATCGCCGGGAAGGCGATTACAGCTTGTTGGAGACGTTGTTGAAGGTGTTCTTCAGGCCGTTGCCGACCGTGGTGATCGCGACGAGAATGGCCACCGCGATACCGGCGGCGATAAGACCGTACTCGATCGCGGTCGCGCCGGACTCGTCCGCCCAGAGGCGGTTGGCAGCTTGCATGAGATTCCTAGTCATCGTTTGAAACTCCGATTGTAGCAGCTCCGAGGTGAAGCCCGTTCGACACTTCGCTTCAAAGCATGTCGAAACCTAGAGGCGAAGTCAACACTCAGGCCCCCCGATTGTGACGGGGGATACGGATTTTCCCGTGGGATCGCACCCGGTTGGATGGCGCACGCAGCCGCCATATCCCTATTTCCGGCCCCGGATCAGCAAGGTGGCGAGATCGCTTCGGGTGTCGGTCCAGGCTTCGACGGCGGGGTCGGCGACCGGAAGCCGCCAACGCGGGTCGGCGGCCATCGTCGATCGCCCAAAAGGCGGTTACAGCTTGTTGGAGACGTTGTTGAACGTGTTTTGCAGGCCGTTGCCGACTGTGGTGATCGCGACGAGAATGGCCACCGCGATACCGGCGGCGATAAGGCCGTACTCGATCGCGGTCGCACCGGACTCGTCTTTCCAGAGGCCCGTGGCAGCTTGGATGAGATTCCTAGCCATCGTTTGAAACTCCGATTGCAGCAGTTCCGAGGTGAAGTTCGTTCGACACTTCGCTTCGGAGCATGTCAAAACCCAGAGGCGAAGTCAACCCTATTTGCTCTCTATTGTTGCTGTTTATGCGAGTTTTGCGCTCTATTGAATGGTACCCGCAGCCGCCATATCCCTATTTCCGGCCCCGGATCAGCAAGGTGGCGAGATCGCTTCGGGTGTCGGTCCAGGCTTCGACGGCGGGGTCGGCGACCGGAAGCCGCCAACGAGGGTCGGCGGCCATCCGCCCCAGGTCGGCGTCGCGCCGGGCCAGCACCGCCCAGTTGCTTGGGGTATGGCGGCGGGCCGATTCCTCCCGGTCGGGGTTGTATTCCTGCCAGCGAACCGACAGGCCGGCATCGGCCGCCAGGGCGGCGATCAGGGGTTCCAGGTCCAGGTAGCGGTTCGACAGGTGGAAGGCCAGGACGCCCCCTTCCGCCAGGGTCCGCCAATAGACGGCCATGGCCTCGCGGGTCAGCAGGTGGACCGGGATGGCATCCGAACTGAAGGCGTCCAGGATCAGCAGGTCGAAGGCGCCCGGCGCGGATTCGGCCAGCCGTCGCCGGGCGTCCCCCGGCACCACGGCGGCATCGGGCGCGCACTGCCCGAAGAAGCTGAACAGGCGGGCGTCGCGGGCCATATCCACGACCGTGGGGTCGATCTCGTAGATGGTCCAGCGGCGGCCTTCGGCCCGATGGCAGAGCGAACTGCCGGTACCCAGCCCGACCAGCGCCACATGGCGCGCCGGCGCCAGGGCATCGAACGCCTGGCCCAGGGGGCCGCTGCGGCCGTAGTAGGCCAGCGGCTCGGACTGTCCCGCCGGGCTGCGGTCCTGGGCGCCGTGGAAGGTGGATCCGTTGGCCAGCACGTGGAAGGTGCCTGCCGCGCCGTCCGTCCGGGTGACCCGATGGATGCCGAAGAAGCTGCGGACCCTGGCCACCACCTCGTCCTGTCCGCTCTGGGCGGTCCATCCGCCCGCCATCAGGGCGGCGGTGCAGCCGGCGAACAGCAGCGGTCGCCCCGCGTTGGCATAGGCGGCGACGGCGGCCGCCAGGGCCAGGGCCAGGAAGGCAAGCGTCGAGGGATCGGAAAACCTGAGGCCGGGAAGGTCGTCGTCGGCGGCCAGGGCGAGAAGCGCAGCCAAGACAACGGGCAAGCCGCCCTGGAAGGCCCAGGACCGGACGTCGCGCGGCCAGACGCCGGGACGCAGGAAAGCCGCCAGCAGCAGCGCCAGCGGATATTCGAGAGGGCTGGAAAACAGCAGCGGCGCCGCCAAGGCGTTGAAGGCGCCGCCCAGTACGCCGCCAAAGGAAATCCAGAGGTAGAACTCGGTCAGCCGTGCCGGTGCCGGCCGCAGCCGGACCAGTTCGCCATGGCAGGCCAGGGCCACCGCGAACAGGGTCGCGAGATGAAACGGAATCGATACCGCCGGCTGGCTCGAACTCCAGAAGATCTGCATGCCGAGCAGGGGAACCAGCAAAGCCTCCAGCCGCAGGACGGCCTCGCGGGGCGGAAAGGGGCGGCGGGCGAAGGCGATGGCGAAGGTCAGGAGATAGACCGCCAGGGGAACCACCCAAAGCAGCGGCACGGCCGCGATGTCCGTCGTGATATGGGTGGTGACCCCCAGCAACTGGCTGGACGGTGCCAGGGCGAGCAGCACCCAGCGCAGGCGGGGCAGCGGTCCCGGCGGCTGGGTGGCGGGGGGGGCGGGAACGGGGCCGGCGCGGGTGACCAGCGCCGCCGCCCCCATCAACGGGATCAAAAGGACGTAGCCGGCCGTCCAGGCGACCGCCTGGGTGGGCAGGTCGAGCCAGGGCTCGATCAGGAACGGATAGGCCAGCAGCGCCGAAAAACTACCCAGGTTGCTGGCGGCGTACAGGAAATAGGGGTTTTCCGCTTCTCCTTGCGGGCTGCCCGCCAGCCATCGCTGCACCAGGGGCGCCGTCGCCGACAGCGCCAGGAACGGCAGGCCGACCGCGGCGGCCAACAGGGCCAGGACCGGCAGGATGGGGTTGGCGGACGCCGCGGGAATCCAGTCCGTATGCAGGATCGGCGGCAAGACCGTCAGCCCAGCCAGCAGCAGGGCGCCGTGCACCAAGTACTGACGGCGCCCGTCGCCGACGGCCTGGGCCAGCCGATGCGCGTAGGCGTAGCCGGCCAGCAGGGCGGCCTGGAAGAAGACCATGGAGGTGTTCCACACCGCCGGCGCGCCGCCCAGGTGGGGCAGGAGCAGCTTGGCGATCAGCGGCTGGATCGCGAACAACAGAAAAGCGCCCAGGAACGAGGTCAGGGTCAGAAGGACGATCACGGCGATGGCGCTCCCGGGATTGCGGGAGCGCCACTATACCAAGGCTCTATTGGCTGAGATGGATTTTTTTCAGCTCGGCCGCGATGGCCCGGAAGGCCCGGCTGAGCTGCGCGTTGGTGGGCGAATTGTAGTACTTGTCGGTGGTCGAGGCGCAGGCCTGCATGATGCCCTGGATGGTCGCCGTCGTGGTGCCGAAGGTGATGGTGTAGACGGTGATGCCGGCCGCCTTGATGTTGGAACAGACTTCCGCCAGGCGGTTGTCCAACTGGGTCTCCGCCGCGGCGCGGAACGACGTCCCCAGCCGGCCCTGCCAGGCATAGCCGTAGCCGGTGTATTGCGAATTGAGCCCCACGCCTTCCGGGTTGTGGTTGGCCGGGGGCGCGGCGCCGTCCAGGGTGACGGTGTTGGTGTTGCAACTCCCCCAGGTTGGCGGCATGAGGTTGTTGTCGCCGTCGGTCAGGATGATCATCACCTTCTTCCAGCCGCTGGTTCCTTCCACCACGCCTTCGGTGAAGGGCGGGGCCGACGACAGCACGCGCCATCCCCAGACCGCGCCGATGTTGACCATGGTGCCGTTGCCCATCCAGGGTTCCATGTTGTCGAGGGCGGTAATCAAGGTCGCCTTGGCGTTAGTCAGGGGGACGATGGGGTCCGGGCAGGCCTGATTGGGGCCCTCGGTGTTAATGGGCGTGGTGTCCACCGTGGTCGTCCATTCGTTGTTGCAGGTCCCGGAACTGGCTTCCTTCGGCCAATAGTAGGTAGGCCATAGGCCGCCCGCCCCCGTCGTGGTGTCGAGCACGTCGTGGGGATAGGTCCTTTCTTCGATGCAGCCCTTCCAGGTGTCCGGCGCGTAGTTGTGGGTGTTGTTGACGTAGGCGGCGTTCCCCGTGCCGATGTTGACCGTGGTCACGAAGGGCACGAGGCCGATCTTCAGGTTGGTGGGGGCTGTCTGGTTACCGAACAGGGTACTGACCAGTTCCTTCGACGAGGTCCGCAACTGCCCGATCTTGCCGCCGCTGTTCATCGAGCCGGTATTGTCGAGCACCAGCGCGACCTCCAGCCCCGTCTGCTTGCGGGTGATCTGGGACGTGGCGTGGACGGTGACCGAATTGATCCCGACCAGTTGGGCGAAGGCCATGGGGACGGTGGCCTGGGCGGTGACCGTGATGACTTCCCCGTTGACGGAATAGGAAGGAGTCGCCGTGGTGCCCAGGTTGGTCACCGGATAGTTGGCGGTGAAAATGGTCTGCAGCACGGTCTGCAGGTTCTGGCCCGTATCCATGGCCGCCGCCAGGGCCAGGCCGGCCGCGTCGGCCGCCTGGTTGAGCCGCTGTTCGACCAGATAGGCCCGTCCCATGTCGACGGCCAGTCCGGTGGCGATGCCGAGCGGAATGAGCGCCAGGGCGAAGATGATGCCGACCACGCCATCCTCGGCGCGCCAAAGATGCGGGGCCCGGCCATTCGACGTTGCTGCGGGACGGCGGGTGGGGGCGGAGTTCTTCATGGCGAACCTCTAGTACTTACCCACGTATGATAAAGTGCGCGGGCGAGCGTAGGTGGTTTCCGATAAAGTAAAATTGGCGGTAAGAATATTCTTCAGTATAGGCGTGTAAGTGTATGAGGAAGTAACGATGATCACACTCTCCCCGGCTTGGCCCTTGCCGGTGGCCTTGGTGGTCGGGTTGGAGACGCTGCCGCTGTTGTAATTTGCCGTCCAGGCCAGGGATGGGGCCCCGGTGGTGGCGTCGTAGGTGACGCTGGCCACGCCGATCTTCAGGGCGCTGTCGGGGAAGGGGGTCATGATCTGGCGGGCGGCGTAGAGGATGTCGTCCACCTCGGCGGCGGACAGGTCGGTTCCCTGGCCGATCAGGTCGGCGACCGCGTGGGAAGATTCGACGACCCGCCGTTCCGCCATCAGGAAGTAAGACAGTTCCATGATGCCGGCCAGCAGGGTAATCATCACCGGAGCGATCAGGGCGAATTCGATGGCGGCGGCGCCGCGCCGGTCACCGGCAAGATGGACGAGGATACGACGGGCGGTCATTGGTAGGGCTCGTTGCGGAAGATGGTCAGCGAGGTCAACTGCCGCTGGTTGGCGGCGTCGCCGAAGAAGTAGCCGATCATCGGGGTGAAGAAGGTCCACTTGTAGATCACCCGGATGGCCGTGATGGCCTTGGCGCCCCCCACGTTGAACTGGGTGATCGGATTGCCTTGCGCATCCAGTTGGATGGGGACCGACACCGACGAGAAGCTGCCGAATGTCCGCACGTCCAGCGAGATGTTGGCGCAGCTGTAGACGTACTGCAAATTGTTGCACAGCGCCGCCTGGAAGGTGGAAAAGGTGTTGCCCGACAATTGGGCCTGGCCGGTCCGGATCCGGCGCCCGGCCTCGTGCACGGCGCCGTCGACCACGGTGGTGGTGAAGAACAGCATCGCCATCTCGATGATGCCGATCAGCAGATAGGCGAAAACCGGCAGGATGAGGGCGAATTCCACCGCCGTGGCGCCGCGCTCGTCTCGTGCCGTGCGGCGCAGGAACCGAAACCATCGATCATTCGGGGTCGGTACGGAGCGGCGTGGCATGGGCTTGGCCTTTTCCCGGGGCGGGCGAGTCCGGCCCGCCTTCGTCGTGGCGCCCCCATGCCCTTCTGGCAATAGCACGGGGATGCGAGTTCGCGAAAGCCACTCCTTGAGTATGTTCCACTCTTTCCTGGGGGGGGCGTGACACTTGTCACTGTTCGTCATAGGCCATCAGCCATATTATTTTGGTCATAGATATGGCATGGAAGGTCCTATGACTTGGCCAGTACCCCTTAAGCGGTTCCGCCACGACGAGTCTGGTGCGATAGCGATTCTATTCGCCTTGCTCATGCCGGTCGTCCTAGGCGCCGTCGGGTTCGGAGTGGAAGTCGGCAGTTGGTACGCGGCGCGACGGGAGCTTCAGTCGGCCGTGGATGCCGCCGCGGTCGCCGCGGCGATCGAGAAGTACAATGGCAGCAGCACTTCCACCATCACTTCGGAAGCGACCACGGAAGCCCAGCGCAACGGGTTCACGACGTCGGGCGGCGGAACCATCGTGGTCAACATCCCGCCCACCAGCGGCTCCTATACGGGGGACAGCCTGGCGGTCGAAGTTCGCCTTACCAAGCCCATCCAGACGCTCTTCCTGCGCTATCTCGTGCAGTCCACAAGCGTCACCGCGTCCACCCGGGCGGTAGCGAAGATGCAGATGCAGGCCGGAAACGGCTGCGTGGTTGCGTTGAACTCTTCGGCTTCCGGGGCTTTCCGCATTACAGGCACCGTTACCGTCTCGCTCCTCAACTGCGATGTCGTAACGAATTCCTCCAGTTCCACGTCGCTGATCGCCACTGGTGGTACGCTGGTGACGGCCGATTGTGTTCGGACTGTGGGGGCAACTGCAGACGAGGCGCATTTCAGCACGACGTCCTGCGGCGGCGTTCAGGAGGGCGCAAGAAAATACGCCGATCCCTACGAGGATAGAAGTGTTCCCGCATTTACGGGATGCGACCACAATAACTTGAGCATCAATTCCTCCGGAACCAACAATCTGTCTCCGGGGACATACTGCGGTGGAATTACCGCGTCTGGGAATAATTCGATAAATCTATCTCCAGGTACATATGTGATGTACGACGGAGCATTCAATGTATCTGGGAGTGGAACAATATCAGGTAATGGTGTATCAATAATACTTATGGGGAGCAGTGCCTCTAACGTTGGTAATATTGATTTTACTGGCACGAGAACAGTAAACATGAGCGCCCCAACGTCCGGGGCATATTCTGGTATGTTGTTCTATCAAAGCGAGGCCGCGAGTTCGAGCGGCACCAACCGCATCACTGGCGGTACGAATTTCAACATTACCGGTGCCGTCTATACGCCGAAGCGTAAGATCGATTATTCCGGGAACTCGGGTGGTGGAACCAGTTGCGTTCAGTTGATCGGAGATACTGTCGAGTTTACGGGAACATCGGGCGCCAACAGCAGCAACTGCGGATCGGCAGGCGTGACCCTTGCTGGTGCGAATTTGTCGACTCTGGTGGAGTAGGGGCTGCTTCATGGGCATAATTCGTCGATGGGTTGGGAACGAACGGGGCGCTTCGGCCGTCGAGTTCGCTCTGCTGGCCCCGACGCTGCTCGTGGTCGCGATGGGAGTGATCGACCTGGGGCTCGGCATGTTCCACAAGATGGAATTGGCCGGTGCGGCGCGGGCCGGTGCCCAATACGCGATCCTCAAGGGGTACAGTTCCAGCACCATCCAGACGGTCGTGCAGGGATCGACCAACCTGACCGGCATCACGGTCGTCAGCAGCCGCTCCTGCGAGTGCTCCAACGGCAGCACGCCTTCCGGAACGGCTCCCAGTTGCACATGCAGCGGATCGGGAGTCACGGTGCAGAAGTTCATTTCCGTGACCGCTTCCTACAGCTATACGCCGATCTTCGCCTACTTCAAGCCGACCTACAGCTTGGCCGAGACCGTCACGGTGCGAGAGGAATAGGGATGGGATGGTCGCTTCTCCGGGCCGTCGGGCGATGTCGGAAGGGGGCAACGGCGCTCGAATTCGCGCTGGTCGCGCCGGTCTTCCTCGCCATGGTTTTCGGCATCTTCGAGGTGGGGCGCGCGATGTGGATAAAAAGCGTCCTGCAATACGCCTTGGAGGAGACGACCCGCTACGCCATCGTCAATACCTCGGCTTCCATGGCGACGCTGCAGACATATGCCAAGTCGAAGATGGCGGAGTCCTTCGTCGACAGCGGCGCGGTCACGGTGCCCTTGCCCGCCACATCGATCGTCGCCGGCGTAACCTACGTCTCGATCACGGCCAGCTACAGCTTCAATTCGGTGATACCGATCGCCGGGATTCCCACCATCAACCTGCAGGCAAAATCCATGGTGCCGCTGTCATGATCCGTCCTGGCTTCGGACCAGGGTGAAGAAGCGTTCCATGGCCTTGGGGACACGGGTCAGGGGAACCAGGAAGCGCAGGCCCATTTCCTGGCCTCGGATCCACATGATTTCGGCCCGGCGCAGGTCTTCGAACTTGTTGACCTTCAGGTCGACGGAGGTGCCGGCGACCAGGGGAGTCCGGTCGTCGACCCGGACCCTGGCGCCGCTTGCCGAAATGTCGCGGATCAGGCAGTCCCAGGCTCCGAGCCCTTCGGCGAAGATGCGGCCGCCGAACAGGGCCTTGCGGCGGGGGGCGACGCGGTTGTCGGTGGCGGCGGGCGGGTCGGAGGTCACGGCGCCTACATCCTCGTGGTCTGGATGATGGCGGGGCCCAGCACCACGACGAACAGCACAGGCAGGAAGAAGACGATCATCGGCACCGTGAGCTTGGCCGGCAGCGATGCTGCCTTCTTTTCCGCGGTCGACATGCGGTCGTGGCGCTTTTCCTGGGACAGCACGCGGAGCGCGACGCCGACCGGAGTGCCGTAGCGCTCGGTCTGGATCAAGGTGGTGGACAGGGACTTGACGGCCGGCAGGCCGGTGCGGTCGGCGAAGTTCTGGTAGGCCCGCGAGCGGTCGCCCAAAAAGGCCAGTTCGGCGCTGGTCAGTCCGATTTCCTGGGCCAGGATGGGCGAGGCCTCGGCGATTTCGCGGGTCACGCGGTCGAAGGCGCCTTCGATGGACAGGCCGGCCTCGACGCAGATGACCATCAGGTCCAGGGCATCGGGAAAGGCCCGGCCCATTTCCTGCTGGCGCTTCTGGGTCACGTTGGAAACCAGGATCTTCGGCATATTAAAGCCGACGAATCCCCCAAGCACCCAGATGCCCATCTTGAGCGCGATGCCCGTATCGCCGCTATCCATCAAAGACAGCAGCACCATGGCGATGGGAATGCCGGCGAAGATGCCGGCGATGCGCGCCACCGCGTAGGTCGGTAGGGCCGAACGGCTGCGGAAGCCGCCTTGGGCCAGGAAGATCTTGGTCTTGTCCTGGGTCAGGGCTCCTTCCAGCCGCAGCTTGCGGGACACCTGCTGGATCACTTCCATCACCGCCTGCTGGCGCGGCTTGCGCTGCTTGCCGGCTTGGGAATAGTTGTCGAGAAGCTGCCGGCTCAGTTCGCCGCGCCGTCGGGTGACTACGGATTCGATGCGCTGGGCGCGCTTGCGGCCCTTCAGGAAAGGCAGGGCGAAGGACGCCACGGCCAGCACCGCCAGGACGGCGGAACCGAGCAGAATCAACTGGGTCTGGTCCAGGTTGCCCATTCACACCTCGAAATTAATCATCTTGGCCATCACCAGGACGCCGATGGCCATCCAGGCCAGGCCGCCGCCTATCAGGATGTGCCCGATGGGATCGTTGAACAAGACCGACAGATAGGACCAGTTGACCAGGGCCAGGATGCCGCCCACCAGAAAGGGCAGACTGCCGATAATCATGGCCGACGACTTGGCCTCGCTGGACAGCGCCTGGACCTTGTCCCGCAGTTTCTTGCGCTCGCGGATCACCGCCGAGAGATTGGAAAGCGTTTCCGCCAGGTTGCCGCCGGTCTGCTTTTGGATCTGCAGCACGATGGCGAAGAAGTTATACTCGGAGGTGGGGATCCGTTCCAGGCCCCGGCGCATCAGGTCCTCCAGCGTCAGGCCCAGCTTCTGGCCCTCGATAATCATGCGGAACTCGGTGGATACGGGGTCCTGGAACTCGCGGGCGATGACATTGAAGCATTCGGAAACGGGCAGGCCGGAGCGGATGCCGCGGACCACCACGTCGATGGCGTCGGCGAACTGCTGGGTGAAGCGCTTCTGGCGCTGGTGGGCGAGGTAGCCGAGTACCCAGCGCGGCAGTCCAAAACCGCCGATCAGGGCCGCGAGCGCCGCGCCTTCCACCGGCAGGCCGGTGAGAAAATAGAAGATCGGCAGGAAGACCGCGCCGATGCCGCAGGCGATGAAATAGGCCGAAGCCGGAACTTCCAGTCCGGCCTGCAACAGGCTGAGGCGCACCTGGTCGACGAAGCCCTTCTTGCCGCCCTTCTGTTCCAACTGCTTGATTTTTTCCTGGATGCGCTTCTGGCGACGGGTCTCTGCCTTCTCCGAGCCCTCGCGGCCGTCCCCCAGCACCCCGATGGCGGCCAGGCGCCGACGCAACAAAATGCGCGGCCGAACCACGTAAGTGGTCAGCACGATTCCCAAGCCGATCATGACCATCCCGATCACCGAACCGACGATGACCTTGATGATGAAATCGTCGAGGGAGGGGCCCATGGGCTAGAGCGCTCCCATGCCCAGGGCTTCGGCCAATTGGCGGTCCAGGCCGAAATAGCGCGCCTTGTCCCAGAAGACGGGGCGCAGCCCGGTGGGGCGGTGGCGGCCGATCAGCTTGCCGTGCTCGTCTTCCCCCTGGAACTCGAAGACGAACAGGTCTTGCAGGATGACCACTTCGCCTTCCATGCCCACCACCTCGGTGATGTGGGTGATCTTGCGCGAGCCGTCGCGCAGGCGTTGCGCCTGGACGATGACGTCCAGCGCCGCGGCGATCTGTTCGCGTACCGCCTTGGCGGGCAGGTTGAAGCCGCCGGTGGCGATCATGTTTTCCATGCGCGAGATGGCCTCGCGCGGGTTGTTGGCGTGCACCGTGCCCATGGACCCGTCGTGGCCGGTGTTCATCGCCTGAAGGAGGTCGAAGGATTCGGCGCCGCGCACCTCGCCGACGATGATCCGTTCCGGGCGCATGCGCAGGCAATTCTTCACCAGGTCGCGCATGGTGATCTCGCCCATGCCTTCCAGGTTGGGCGGGCGGGTTTCCAGGCGGACCACGTGCGGCTGCTGCAGTTGCAGTTCGGCGGCGTCCTCGCAGGTGATGATGCGCTCGCCGGGGTCGATGTAGCGGGTCAGGCAGTTGAGCAGCGTCGTCTTGCCCGAGCCCGTGCCGCCCGATACCAGGATGTTGCAGCGGCTGGCCGCCGCGACCTTCAGCACGGTGGCGCCTTCGGGAGTGATGCTCTTGAAGTTGACCAAGTTCTCGAGGGTGAGCTTTTCCTTCTTGAACTTACGGATGGTGAGGGCCGCGCCGTCGATGGATAGCGGCGGGGCGATCACGTTGACGCGGGAACCGTCGAGCAGGCGGGCGTCGCAGATGGGGCTGGATTCGTCGACGCGCCGGCCGACCGCGGTGACGATGCGCTGGCAGATGTTCATCAACTGCGCCGCGTCGCGGAACTTCACGTCGGTGAGTTCGATCTTGCCCCCGGTCTCGATGTAGACCTTGTGGGGGCCGTTGACCATGATGTCGGCGATGTCGTCGCGGGCGATCAGGGGTTCCAGGGGGCCAAGGCCCAGGATGTCGTTGCAGATATCGGCGACCACCTGCTGCTGGTCCTGGACGCTGAGCACCAAGCTGCGCATGCTGATGATCTCGGCGACCATGTCGCTGATTTCCTCGCGCACCTGTTCGGGCTTCATCTTGGACAGCTCGCCCAGGTCGACCGCCTCCAGAAGGTCGTTGAATACGGTGACCTTGATTTCCGCCAGGCGCTCCACGTCCGAGGCTTGGCGGGCCTGGGTTCCCGCCGCGGGCGGGGGAGGAGGCGGAGCTTTCGGGGGGGGCGGAGACGCCGATGCCGGTCGGGAAGCGTCTTCCGCGGGCGGAGGCGCCGGCGGGGGAGCGGCCTCCGGCGCCGGGGGGGCGAAGGGCTTCTTCGGGGCGGGGATGTCCGCGTTTCCCTTGCGTCCGAACATGGCGCTCGACTACTTCTTCTTGAACAGGGAGAACTTCTTCTTTTCCTTTTCGGCCGCTGCGTCGACGCGGGCGCTGACCATCTTGGCCAGTTCGTTGATGGCGAGGGCGGCCTTGCTCTTGGCTGCGCCCTTGAAGATCAGTTCGCCGTTGTTGAGCGCGCCGCTGAAGGCGCCGGGATCTGCCGGAATCTGCAAGGCCGGGGTCAGGGCCAGGGCATCCCGGAATTCCTTCTCCGAGAGTTCGGCCCGCTTGGCCTCGCCGATCTTGTTGAGTACCACCCGGGTGGGCGACTCGCCGCGGTTGGGGCCCAGGAATTCGATGATGTTCTTGGCGTCGCGCAAGGAAGCCAGATCGGGCTCGGCGACGATCACCAGATCTTCGACCTCGACGATCAAGTCGCGCAGCCAGGGCTCCCAGACATGGGGCAGATCGAGGACCACGAAGCCGGCCATGCGGCGGACGAACTTCAGGAGTACCGCCAAGCCCTCGGATGTCACGTTGACGCCGGAGGTCAGGGTCGACGGGGCGGGAAGGACGCTGACCTTGTTCTCGCTGGGCTCGTAAGGCACCAGGTAGCGTTCGAGCAGCATCTCGTCCAGGCGGCTGAGCTGTCCTAGCACGTCGGCGACCGACTGTCGCGCCAACACGTTGAACACCAAGCCGGCGGTGCCGTATGGGAGGTCAAGGTCGAGGACGATGACCTGCTCGTGATAGAGCTTGGACAGGGCGAAGGCCGTATGGTGTGCCAGAACGCTGCTGCCCACGCCGCCCCGCGCCGGCAGGAACGCGATCAGGCGGGCGTTCTTGGCGGCGTCGGCTTCGGTGAAGTTGTCCTGGAAGGACTGCCGGAGCATGTCGGTGGTCACCGGGGCCAGGAAGTAGTCGCTCACGCCCTCGCGGATCAGGGTTCGATAAAGGTGGATGTCGTTGTCGTGGCCGATGACGAAGACCCGGGTCTTCGGGGCGCAGACCTCGGCCAGGCGGGCCAGTTCGGCCAGCAGCGCCTCGCCGCGCGCCTCGGTCTCGACGATCAGGACGGGCGGCGTTTCATGGTCGCCCAGGTAACTACAGGCGGCGTTCAGTCCGCCTTGCTGAAGGACGATGTCGCTGCGCAGGAACAGGCGATCCTCCCGCAAGGACTCGAAAGCCTCCGTGCTTTGCGGGGAAATCAGGAAGGCGCCGATGGTCGTTCGCAGGATCACGGGGCGGTCACTCCGAAGGGCCTGGGGCTATTGCGAGGGTGCGGGCATGGGAGCCGGCGACGGAGCCGGTGCGGGGGTCGGAGCCGGTGCCGCCGTGGCGGTGGAGCCGCTGGGGGTCACCGAGCGCGCCGTATCGCCGCCGGGCGTCGCGCGCCCCGTGCTTTCGCTGCCGATGAAGCCGTGTTGCTGTTCGTTGCTCTTCGAGGTGGCGGTCACGGACCCGGCCCGGTAGTCGTTGACGGTGGTGACGGTCCGCGCCGGGTCGCGGCTGGTTTCCGGGCGGGCCTGCAGAAGATCGCGGGGGTTTTCCACCATCAAGCCCAGGTTGCGCTGCACCGAGCACCCCCAGTCGGGCATCGGGAGATTGTTGGGATTGAAGGAGATGTTCAGCGACACCTTGCCGCAGTTGGGGACGTCCACCGTGCTGCCCGTGAAGCTGAGGACGACGACCGGCGAGCCGCCGTCGTCGCCTGTCCCCTCCGTGGCCAGGGCGATCTCCTCGCCGCGCAGGCCGGCCCGTAGCAGAAGCCCCCGCGCCCCGTCCATCCAGGCCCCGGTCTCGTAGCCGCCCTGGCCGCCCAGGGCCTGCACCCGGATAGAACCACGGCCGCGCGCCCGGAAGTGGTCGACGAAGCGGTGCAGGCGCAACTGGTCCTCGATGGCCATGCCTTCGGCGGAAACCGGAGTCTTCAGGGTCAAGCGCACAGTTTCGTCCCGAACCACCAGGGGATGGCTCACCTGGTAGTCGGTTCCGGTATTCGGTTCGGCGCAGGCTGCCAGGGCGAGGGGAACGGTGGCCAGCAGAATCCATGTCCTCATGGCGAGGCCTCCATGATGTAGCCGTAGGGGCCCTCCAGGGTGATGGGCATGCGGCCGAAGGGGACGGGCCCTTCCCGATTGAATTCGCGATGCAGGCGGCCCAGCAGGTAGAGGTCGATGTCCGAAGGCGGGAGGTAGGAATCGGTGGGCATGGACATGGCCGCCGGGTCGTTGACCTGGCTGGCCAGGTAGGCGGTGACCAGGACTACCAGTTCGACCTGGGTGTTGGTGTAGTCCGAACTACGGAACAGGGAACCCAGGCCGGGCACGTCCTTGAGCAGCGGCACGCCGTTGATGTTGCTCGATGTCTCGTCGCGCAGCAGGCCGGAAATCATCAGGCTGCCGCCGCTGGACAGGTCGATGACAGTCTCCGTGCGCTTGGTCTTGGTGCCGTTGACCACGAAATTGGCGTTGAACTGGACGCGGTTGTTGGTGTCGATCTCGCTGACCTCCGAGGCGACCTGGAGATTGATCCGCCCGTCGTCCATCACCAGCGGGGTGAAGTTCAGCTTGATACCCGTCGTACGGAAAGCGTAGGTGATGTTGCCGTTTTCGTCCATGGCGCTGGGATAAGGCGTCTCGCCGCCCGACAGGAAATTGGCGGTCTCGCCGGACAGGGCGACCAGGGTAGGTTCCGCCAAGGTCCGCACCAAGCCTTCCTGTTCCAACGCCGAGAAGGAGGCGTTGCTGAACCCGAACAGACGCAAGGCGACCGACCCGGCGCCGACCGCGGTCTTGCCCGCGATCATCGATGTGGTCGATGACAGGGAGACGGCCCGCCCGTTGATCGTTCGGGTGAAGCGAGAACTGGTGGCCAGATCCTTGACGACGGCGCGTGACATTTCGGCCACCCGCACCTTGAGGATGACCTGCTGGCTGCCCTTGACCTGCAGCATGTTGACCAGTTCCGTGCCGGCCGGCAGGAACCGGGTCGCCAAGTCGACGACCTGGGAAGCGGCGCGCGGAGACCGGACGCTTCCAGTCATGAAGATGGCACCCTGGTAGGGGGCGACCTCGATCTGTTCGTTGGGCATGACCTTGGCCAGGGCGCTCTTGAGCGCGGCCGTGTCCACGTCCACCCGGACCTCGGTCTGGAAGATCACTTGGCCTTGGCGGTCAAGGGCCATCAGGTTGGTCGATCCCATGCTGCGGGCCAGGATCAGAAGCTGGGTGGGGCGGGCCGAGTCGATATGGACGTCGGCAATGCCCTCGTTGATCATCATCACGTTGCTGGCCGCGGTGGGGAGATCGACGATTCGGGCCTTGTTGAAGGGAACGGTCAGTACGCCGTTCTCGGGAACGGCGCGGGGAATGTCGGTTCCCGCTCCCGCGCGAGCGGCAAGGGGCGCCGCGGAGACACCGGGAACGGGCATGGCGCGCGGTGTCGGCGCTAGCGCACCGGGCCGGGCCGGGGGGGGCGAGATCTCCGACTGAGGAAAATGGCGACTCGGCACCTCCTGGGCGGTGGCGACGTTCCATGCCGCCAGCAGGGCCAGTCCGCAAAGGGCGATGGACATCGACGGGCGCGTCATCGCCCCACCTCCTGGGTTGCCTTGGCGGCGCCCCGGAAAATGGTAACGGCGGGAGCGGACGGGCGGGAGGCCCGCGGCCGGTCATCCTTCATCAAGGCCGCCGCTGCTTCCTCGCGGCGCCGGGCCTCTTCGTCGCGCTTGGCCGCCGCCTGACCGCTCAGGAAGGTGCTGACTTCCACGTCGGTAGTATAGCTCCGGTCGCCTTCCGCGTCCCCGGCCGCCGCCGCGTCGGCAAGCGGTCGCAAGGACAGGGACAGACGCCCCAGGGATGTCGCGACGCCCAACACCTGGGCTTCGCGCGGGGTCAATTCCAGGGTCACCGTGGGGACGACCTTGGCTTGGGTCTCGAAACCGTCCACCTGTTGGCCGATGCCCAACACCCGCCGATTTACCAGGATGGTTTCGGTGGTCCAAGTCAGGACGTCCCGACTCGCGGGTTCGACCTCGCTCCGGCCTTGCCGTTGCCCTCCCGCTGTCTGGGCCGCCAAGTTGTGGGTCAACAGGACATCCACGCGGTCGCCCGGAAATACGAAGCCGCCGGCGCCATTCTCCTCGCTGACCCGCAAGGTGCCGGCCCGCATGCCGGGAGTCAACATGCCGGCCAGGAATCCGGGGTCCTCGCGGCGGAACAGCTTATCGGCCACCACCGGTTCGCCCGACGCGATGGGAAAGCGGACCAGGGCGCCGATATAGGGTTGCATCAACTCCCTTTCGTCATCGGGCTGGCCGCCCTCAAGGCGTACCAGGTATTCGGGCCGCAGGGCTTCGTCGACCCAGGCCTGCCAGACCAAGTCTTCGCCTCGCACCGTTTCACCCGTGGTCATGTTGCGAGTCGCCACCAGGACCGACTTCTTCGGGACCGACTTTTCCTTCTCGAGCTGCTCGATGGCCTCGGGGGTGCGGAAGCTCTTGATCAAGTACGTGCTGA
Source organism: Magnetospirillum sp. WYHS-4 (assembly GCA_039908345.1). NCBI lineage: Bacteria > Pseudomonadati > Pseudomonadota > Alphaproteobacteria > Rhodospirillales > Rhodospirillaceae > Magnetospirillum > Magnetospirillum sp. WYHS-4. Next base: position 8,825 of record JAMOBD010000038.1, on the reverse strand, counting down.
CCGCGGCGACGCCCAAGGCGAGAACCAGGATGCCGACGATGAGAACCTTCATGAACTCTCGACCCCATCGCAAACCGCGCCCCCGGACAACCCGGCGGCCCGATCTCAATCACCCCGACGCTCCACCAGCCCTCCGGACACGAATCGCCTTCCGCTCGGGAAGGGGAGCGGAGAGTAGGAACCAATCTTCCAAACAATCCATTACAGATCAACCGATTTCTGAGATTCGCCGGTTTCCCGATGCTGCCGCGGAACGTATGATGAGGCGAGGTGTTCGGAGTAAAAGACGATGGCATGGCGACGGGTTGCAGGATTGGGAGGGGCGGTGTTGGCCCTGGCGGTTCTGGGAAGCTGCGTTTCCGGATCGGGGGAGGGGCGGGGAAGTGCCGTCTCGGAAGCCTTGCGTGCGGCGGCGGTCGAGGCGCGGGACCAGAAGGACTACGCGACGGCGGCCGAACAGTACGGCAAGATATTCGAGCGCGACGCCGCGGATCGCGACGCCGCGGTCGGCTATCTGGACAGTCTTCGCCGAATCGGCGCCTGGGACGAGGCGCGGACGGCACTGGCCAGAGGGCGGGAGGCCCTTGGCGACGATTCGGCCTTCCTGGTCGCGGCGGCCAAGATCCAATTGGCGGAGGGACAGGCGGCCCAGGCCCTGGCCGACCTCGACAGGGCCCGGGGCAAGGCTCCGCGCAACTGGGAAATCTATTCCCTGACAGGAATCGCCTACGATGCCCTGAACAACTCCGCGGCTGCCCAGGCCGCCTACAAGGCGGGTTTGGAGATGGCCCCCGGCAATCCGGTCATTCTCAACAACCAAGCTCTTTCCCTCGCCCAGTCGGGCCGGATCGATGAGGCGATTCGCATCCTGCAGGGGCTTCTCGACACGCGCCAGCGCGGTTCGCCGCAGATTCGCCAGAATCTGGCGATCCTGCACGGGTTCAAAGGGAACCTGAAGGAGTTCGAAGCCCTGGCGCGCGGGGATTTGCGCGAGGACATTCTCCAGCGGAACCTCGAAGTCTTTCGGGCGCTCCGGGCCGAGAAGGGCACCAAGGGCCCCTGAACTTGAATTGGTGGCGTTTGGCGCCGATAATCGCCGGCGACGGTTGGACGAGGGATCGATGCAGGCGGTCAGACCAAATCACCAGGCGGAAGCTGGCGTTCTGCGTTCCTTGCGAAACGTGGGGCTGTTGGAAGTCGTGCCGCGCGACATCCTGGCCGAGATCGAACGGTCGGCACGCTGGATCGACTTGGCGGCGAACCGGATCGTGATTGATCGCAACGAAGCGACCACCGATGTCTATTTCATCGTGCGGGGGAGGGTGCGCATCGTCGACTTCCTGGACGGGCGGCAGGAGGTCGTGCTGGCCGATTTGGGAAGCGGCGACAATTTCGGCGAACTTTCCGCCATCGACGGCAACCGCCGCTCGGCTCGGGTAATGACCAGCGAACCAACCCTGCTGGCGGCGCTGTCCGCGGCCCAGTTCAACGAACTCCTGCTTCGCTGCCCTGAGATGGCCACGTTGTTGCTGCGCCGTTTCGCAGGCCTTGTCCGGGCCATGAACGGCAAGGTGACCGCTCTCAGCAGCCTGACCGCCTACCAGAGAATCTACATGGAACTCCTGCGTCTGGCCCAGCCCAACCCCCAGGGCGACGGGACCTGGGTGATCCGATCCTGTCCCAACCACCAGGACTTGGCCTCGATCGTTGGGGTCGAGCGCGAGGAAGTGGGGAGCGCCATCGGTGAGCTGGCACGTGGGGAAATCGTCGAAAGAAAGCATAAGTCACTGATTATACGAGATTATCCTCGGCTGCAGCTTCTGGCCAGTATGTGATTCGGGTCGTGGTGCGCCGGCTCGGGATGGGATAGGATCTATGGCCATGAGTAAAACGGTGACACGACTGGCGGGCGAGGTTCGGCGGCTGTTCCGAAGCGTGAACGGGGCGACATCGATCGAATATGCCCTGATCGCCGCCGGGATCGTGATCGCGATCGTGGTCGCGATCACCAACTATGTCGACAAGGTGGGCAACATGTACAACAACATCACCAACGCCACTTGATCGTTGGGCGCGAGGCGACCGAATTCCCGATGTACCTGGACTTCTTCGGCATCCAGACCAAGCCTTTCGCCATCGTTCCCGACGAGCGGTTCTTCTATCTGACCGCCAAGCACCGGGAAGCCTTGGCGCATCTGCTCTACGGAATCCGCGACGGCAGCGGATTCGTCATGCTGACCGGCGAAGTGGGGACCGGCAAAACCATGGTCTGCCGCTGCCTGCTGGCCGAGATGCCGGCCGACATCGAGGTCGCCCTATGCCTCAACCCCAAGCTGACCGACCTGGAACTGCTGGCGGTCATCTGCGACGAGTTGCGCGTCGCCTATCCCCAACCGCCCAACAGCCGCAAGGAGCTTGTCGACCGCATCAACGCACACCTGCTGGAATCTTACGGCCAGGGAAGGCGCGTGGTGCTGATCATCGACGAGGCGCAAGACCTCGAACCCGCGGTGCTGGAGCAGGTCCGCCTGCTCACCAACCTGGAAACCGCCTCGACCAAGCTTTTGCAGATCGTCCTGGTCGGCCAGCACGAATTGCTGGAAATCCTGAGTCGCCAGGAGATGCGCCAGGTGGCGCAGCGGATTACCGCGCGCTACCACCTGATGCCCCTGACCCGCGACGAGACAGGGGGCTACATCCGCCACCGCCTCGAGGTCGCCGGCCTCTGGCCCGGGACCTTCAAGCCGGCTGCCGTGAAGGAGATATTCAAGGCTTCCGGCGGCGTACCGCGCTTGATCAACGTGATTTGCGACCGCTGCCTGCTTGGGGCCTACGCCAAGGGGGTCAAGGCCGTCGACGCCGGGATCGCGAGGGCGGCGGCCAGGGAGGTCCTGGGCAAGGACCGGGGCGGGCGCGGCCGCTCGCGGCTGGTGCATTGGATGGCTGCCGCTGCCGCCGGCGTCCTGGTTGCCGGGTTGGTCCTGGCCGATCCTCTGGGCCTCGGTTTGGCGCGTGGAGTCGAAAAGATCGGCCAGGCCCTGACCGGCGCGCCTTCTGGACCGGTACGGTAGCGGGGCCGCATGTCGTTCATCCTGGATGCTCTGAAGAAGTCGCAGAAGGAACGGGACACCGGCAATGCCCCGGCCCCCGTGTCGGCCGACCCCGCCAAGGCGGCGACTCCCACCGACGACGCGGGAGGGCGCAAGCGTCTGCTCGTTCTGGGTGGCGGGGTTGGGGCCGCGGTCCTGATTCTGGGCGGGGGGGCCGCTTTCTTCCTCATGGGCGGGGAAGCGCCGCCGCCACAGCCGCCGCAGGCGGTTGCCCAGCCCCAACCGTCCGAACCGGAAAAGGAGAAGGCCCCTGCGGCGCCGGCTCCGCCCGAGCCGACACCCGCCCCGGCCCCGGCCCCTGTTTCCGCTCCGCCGCCCGAACCGGCGCCCGCACCCGCGCCACCGCCGGCCGTGGCAAAGCCTCCCATTGCCATCACCCCGCCCTGGCTGCTTCCAGGGATGACACCACCCTTACCTCCGATGGCCGCTCCGGTCGACGTCGCCAAGTTGGAACCCAAGTTGCCGCCGCAGACCCTCGCCGCCCTCAAGGACGTCAAGGGACGGGAGGCGGAGGAAAAGCCCAAGTCCGCCGACGCCAAGCCCGGCGAAGTCCGCCAGCACCTCATCGAGGCTCGGCGCCTGGAGCGGGAAGGACGCTACGAACTGGCCATCGAACGATACGACCAGGCCATCTTCGCCGAATCCGGCAATGTCGAGGCCTACCTGGGGCGGGGGTGGAGTCGTATCGCCCTGGATCGCCTTGATGAGGCTATCGGCGATTTTTCTCAGGCGGCCCGCTTGGCGCCACGCAATGCCGATGCCTTCTTCGGCCGCGCCTGGGCCCGCGAACGTAAGGGGCTGGCCTTGCAGGCGCACGACGATTACGGCTCGGTGCTCCGGCTGTCGCCCGGGCATGGCGATGCCGCCATGGGGCGGGGAGTGCTATCCTTTCAGATGGGCCGCTTCGGCCAGGCTGGCGAGGACTTTGGCACCGCATTGCGCGGCAAGGACTCCCGCCTAGCTCCCTATGCCGCGCTATGGCTATACGTCAGCCGCGAACGCGGTGGGGCGAGAGGCATGGATACCCTGAAGGCCAATGCCGCGCGTTTCGATTTGGCGCAATGGCCGGGCCCGGTGGTCGAACACCTGGTGGGGCGCATCGATTCGGCAAGGCTTCTGGAATTGGCCGCCAAGGGGGGAGCGAAGGGCGGAAAGGAACGGGAATGCGTGGCCCGGTTCTATCTGGGACAGGCGGCTCTGATCTCCGGCCGCAAGGACGAGGCAATCGCCCATTTCCGCAAGGCCTTGGAGACCGAGGCCGGCGGGTTCCGTCAATTCTGGGCGGCGAAAACCGAACTTGAGAGGCTCGAAAAGGGAAAGTGAAATTGCCCTGGACGGCAAAAAGCCTTATAAGGCGGCCTGGGGCCGGATACAGGTTGGGGGACAACTGGGTTGGGGGCTGCGGTGAAGAAGGAATACCTTGAACTGACGCGGCTGATCGAACGGCTGCATCGGCGATTCCTCGACGTGCTGCGTGCCGATCTCAATCGGATCGGCATCAAGGACATCAACGGCGTCCAGGCCCTGCTGCTGGCCAATATCGGCGAGGAGGAGATCGTCATCCGCGATCTGGTGGAACGGGGCTACTACCAGGGCTCCAACGTGTCCTACAACATCAAGAAGCTGGTCGAGATGGGCTACCTGCAACAGGAACGCAGCCCGCACGACCGCCGTTCGGTGCGCATCAGCCTGACGGCCAAGGCGCAGACCGTGGTCAAGCACGTGCGCGAGTTGGAGGAACGCAACGCCCAGGCCCTGGCCGACCGCGACCTGGGCGGCAAGGAAATCGAATCCATCTGCGCCGCCATGCGCCGCATCGAGCGCATCTGGACCGACTATATCCACTACGGCAGTCTGTAGGTTCCCTCTACAGCACCACGAACTTGGCGACGAAGGCGGCGGCCAGGACCAGGACGGCGGTACCGGCTTCGCGCGTCCGGCCGGCCAGGATCTTGACCGCCGCATAGGTGATGAAGCCCAGGCCGATGCCGGTGGAAATCGAATAGGTCAGCGGAATGCCGAGTGCGGTGACCAGGGCGGGCGCCGCCTCGGTCATGTCCTGCCAGTCGATTTCCGCCAGGCCGCGCGCCATCAGGCAGGCGACGAAAAGCAGGGCCGGCGCCGTGGCGAAGGCGGGCACCATGCCGGCCAAGGGGGCGAAGAACAGGCAGAGCAGGAACAAGGCGCCCACCGCGACCGCGGTCAGGCCGGTGCGCCCGCCCGCCTGGATGCCCGAAGCGCTTTCGATGTAGCTGGTCACCGGCGAGGTGCCCAGAACGGCGCCCACGGTGGCCGCGCTGCTGTCGGCCAGCAGCGCCTTGCGCAGGCGGGGCAGCTTGCCGTCCTTGTCCAGCATGCCCGCTCGGTGGGCGACGCCGATCAGGGTCCCCGTGGTGTCGAAGACCTTGACGAACAGGAAGGCGAAGATCACCGGCAGGGTGGCCAGATCGAGGGCCCCCGCCAGGTCCATCTTCAGGAAGGTCGGGGCGAGGCTGGGTGGCAGCGACACCAGTCCCCGGTATTCGATCAGCCCGAAGGCCCAGCCAGCCGCGGTGACGCCCAGCACGGCGATCAGTACCGCCGCGGGAACTCCGCGGGCGCTCATGGACACCATGGCGATGAACCCGGCGATGGCCAGCAGCACCTTGGCATCGGACAGCTTGCCCAGCGCCACCAGGGTCACCGGATGGTCCACCACGATACCGGCGCCGGTCAGGCCGATCACCGCCAGGAACAGGCCGATGCCGGCGGAAATCGAAATTTTCAGTGACATCGGGATGCTGTCGATGATCCATTCGCGGACTGGCGCCAGGCTGATGGCGACGAACAGGATGCCGGACACGAAGACGGTCCCCAGCGCCACCTGCCAGGACAATCCCATGCCCAGCACCACGCCGAAGGTGAAATAGGCGTTGATCCCCATGCCGGGAGCCAGTCCGATGGGGTAGTTGGCATACAAGCCCATCACCAGGGTGCCGAAGGCGGCGCCCAAGCAGGTGGCGACGAAGACCGCGCCGGGGTCCATGCCCGCCTGGGACAGGATCTGCGGGTTGACGAACGCGATGTAGGCCATGGTCAGGAAGGTGGTCAGTCCGGCCATCAGTTCGGTTCGGACCGTGGTCCCGTTTTCCCGAAGGCGGAAGAATCGGTCGAGCATGGCGGGTCCTTCTGGCTGTCAGGCGGACGAATTATACCCTTCCCTCCGCCCCTTGTGGTAGACTGCCGACATGCGCTTGGGACTTTTCCTGTTGGCCCTGTCGATGGCGCTGCCGGCCTGGGCGGCGGACAAGACCACTCTTGTGGTGAGCCGCCAGGACTGCAAGCGCCTCGTCCGCCATCAGCCGGCGGCCAGTGCCGAGTACAATCCCGGTACCGATGTGCGCGGTCGCAAGGTCAAGCCGGCGGAAACCGACGATTCGCCCCGCCTCGATCTGCCCAAGGACGTTTCCTTCGACTTGAACTATGACTTGGCCGCCAAGTACGGCCTGTCCGCCCAGGGCATCAAGGCGGAACCGGCCTTGGGCAAGGTCACGGTCCAGGAAGGCGGGCGGGTGCTGTGGAACGGCAAGCCTCTGGGCAAGCCCGAAACGGCGGCCGTCGAGGACGCCTGTCGCAAGGCCTACGGCAAGCGCTGAATCAAGTCCTTGCGTAGACGTCGTCCAGGCGGACGATATCGTCTTCGCCCAGGTAGTCGCCGGACTGCACCTCGATGATGTGCAAAGGCTCCTCGCCCGGATTTTCCAGACGGTGGCGCACCCCGATGGGGATGTAGGTGGACTGGTTGTGCTCCAGCACCATCTCCTCGACGCCGTGGACGATGCGCGCGGTGCCGGAAACCACCACCCAGTGTTCGGCGCGATGGTCGTGGTACTGCAACGACAGCTTGGCGCCCGGATTGACGCAGATGCGCTTGACCTGGAACAGGGGGCCGGCATCCACGGTTTCGTACCAGCCCCAGGGCCGGTGGACCCGGACGTGGTTGATATGCTCGCCGCGACTTTTTTCCTCAAGGCCAGCGACCACGGCGCGCACGTCCTGGGCGCGGTCGCGCGGTGCCACCAGCACCGCGTCTTGGGTCACCACGACGACCATGTCCTCGACACCCAGGGCGGCCAGCATGGGACCTTCGCTACGCAGATAGCTTCCCGTCACGTCCTGCGCGAAGACGTCGCCGTGCACGACGTTGCCGGCGCTGTCCTGCTCGCCAAGCTCCCAAAGCGCCGACCATGACCCCACGTCGTTCCAGCCCAGGTCGGCGGGGACCACGGCGGCCCGGTCTGTCTTTTCCATCACCGCGACGTCGATGGACAGCGACGGGCTGTGGGCGAAGGCGTCGCCGTCCAGCCGGAAGAAGTCCAGGTCGCGCCGGCCCTTGGCGACCGCGGCCCGGCAGGAGTCCAGCAGAGCGGGCTGGAAGCGGCCCAGTTCCTCCAGGAAATCGCGGGCGCCGAACAGGAACATGCCGCTGTTCCAGGCATATTCGCCGGTCTTCAGGAAGCCTTCGGCCGTGGTCCGATCCGGCTTTTCGACGAAGCGGGAGACGGCGAAGCATCCCGGCAGGCCCGCCAAAGGGCCACCCCGCCGGATATAGCCGTAGCCGGTCTCGGGACCGGTGGGCTCGATGCCGAAGGTCACCAGATGGCCGGCCGCCGCGGCCGCGGCCGCGGCCTCGATGGCATCGCGGAAGCGCTGGCGCTGGCGGATCACGTGATCGGACGGCAGCAGCATGACCACCGCCTCCGGATCGTCCTGCTGTGCCATCAGGGCGGCCACCGCCGCCGCCGGGGCGGTGTTGCGGCCCTCCGGCTCCAGGACGATGCCGGCCGGCCGGATGCCCATGGCGCGCAGTTGCTCGGCGACGATGAAGCGGTGTTCGCCGTTACAGATCACCAAGGGGGCGACGAAGGGCGGATGGGACACGCGCCCGACGGTCTCCTGCAACATGGTTTCCTGGGAAACCAGGGGCAGAAGCTGTTTCGGATAGAGGGCCCGCGACAACGGCCAAAGCCGCGTCCCCGAACCGCCGGAAAGAATGACCGGATGGATGCGCATCGGGAATCTTATAGCCGGCCGCCGCGGCCAGGTCCATGCGCTATCGGTCCAGCGAGGCCAACATGGGGTAGGGGGGGCGAGGCGATGCCGATGTCTTGGTGCGCAACGTCCAGGCGTCGCGGATGCCGGCGGCTTCCAGGCGGTCTTCGACTGCCTCGCTTTCGGATGGTGCGACAGGGCCGACGACGACGCGGTAGGCCGCCTTGCCCTTGACTTCGGCAGCCAGGACCGCGGCCTTGAGGCCGGCATGGCGGCCGGCCAGGCGCTGGGCGCCGTCCTCGGCCACATGTTTCCCGTGTGGCTGAAATTCGAAGGCGGCAAGGGGGTGGCGACCTGGGTCGGCGTGCTGATCGGCATGCACTGGCCCGCAGCCCTCGTGTTCGCGCTCGTCTGGGCTGGCCTCGCCGCCTGGAAGCGGTATTCTTCATTGGCCGCGCTCACCGCGGTGGTTGCTGTTTTCATTTATTATTCTGTGTCCGGCCAGGCAGGCATGCTGTTCATTTTGATCATGACGATTTTGATCTTTGGAAAGCACACCGCCAACATCAAGCGCTTGCTCGCCGGCGAGGAGAGCAAGATAGGTGCGAAATCCTGACACGCCGGTTCCGCGGCAGGAGCGCCGCGAGCGCACCGAACGCCTGCTCCGCCGCCAGGCGGAAAAGC